>DAHWEX010000235.1 GCA_027326205.1 Actinomycetota bacterium | reverse complement strand
ATCACCGGCGAAGTCGGCTCCGGGAAGACAGCCGCCGCCCGCGCGGCCGTCACCGCCCTGGACCAGACCCGCCACACCCTCATCTACCTGCCCGACCCGACGACGGGCACGAGAGGTTATCTCAAGCCTCAGCCGAGGTGTCCTTAGCGTCCACCACGAGGGTTCTCACCTGCCCGGATAGCGGCTGATCCGTGGTTATCTCCTGCCTTGTCCATGACGTTGTTCAAGGAGAAGAGACGATGCTCGTGCACCCGGTGGTGGTCCCCGGTTCGGGGACGCGATCGTGGACGGTGCTGGGGGACGACGACGCGCCGGTCGCTCCGGTCGACGGGTTCCTGGCCTATCTCACCGATATCGGCCGGTCGCCGAACACGGTGAAGGCGTACGCCCACGACATGAAAGACCTGTGGCAGTTCCTTCGGTTCCGGGGCCTGGACTGGCGCGAGGCCCGGTTGGAGGACATCGCCGAGTTCGTCGCCTGGCTGCAGCTGCCGCCGGCGGGGCGCGCGGGCGAGGTCGCGGTGCTGCCGTCGTCGGTGCCGGAGGTCAGCGTGGCGACCGTCAATCGCAAGCTCGCCGCGGTGAGCTCGTTTTATGCGCATCAGGCCCGGAATAACGAGGGGCCGGGGGACCTGCTGGCCGTGTGGCGGGCCGGCGGGCGGGGCGGCTGGAAGCCGTTCCTGCACCACGTGAGCAAGGGGAAGCCGTACCGGGGCCGGGCGATCACGCTGAAGGTGCCGAAGAAGCTGCCGCGGATCCTGACCGTTGGCGAGACGCAGGCGATCCTGGATGCCTGCGGCCGGCTGCGGGACCGCTTCTTCTTCGCCGTGATGCACGAGACCGGCTGCCGGGCCGGCGAGGTACTCGGGCTCCGTCATGAGGACATCGCCGCCGCCGAGTGCGAGATCACCATCGTGGCGCGGGAGAACGCGAACGGGGCCAGGGCCAAGTCCGGGGGCCGGACGGTCCCCGTCGGGCCGGAGCTGATCCGCCTGTATGCCGACTACCTGCACGAAGAATACGGCTCGGCCATGAGTGACTACGTGTTCATCAATATCTGGGCGGAGCCGAAGGGCCAGGCGTGGTCCTACCCGGCCGCCTGTGACCTGGTGCTGCGGCTGCGGTCGAGGACCGGCCTGGATTTCGACCCGCACTGGTTCCGGCACTCGGCGGCGACCAGGTGGCTGCGCGACGGAGTGTCCGTCGAGGTCGTCTCCAAGCTCCTTGGCCACTCATCGGTGACCACGACTTCCGCGACGTACGGGCATCTGACGATCGAGGACGCACGGGCGGCGCTGGAAAAGGCAGGCTGGCTGACCGGGCGGGAGGTGACCTGGTGAGCGGCGGCTGGATCAGCCAGGGGGACCGTTCCCGCTGGCAGCAGCGGGCCGCCGGCGAGCTGGCCGGCATCCTGGCCGCGCACCCGGGCATCCCGGTGATCGCGTGGACCGTCACCGCTTCCGGCGGGGCCCTGTCCGGCCGGGTTACGGCTCCCGCCGCAGTCCGGCGCGGGCTGTTCGGGCAATGGCGGCTGGCGCTGGGGCTGGAGGAGGCAACCGAGACCCCGTCTGCGGGCGGGACGGCTGTTTACCTGCACGCCCGCGGTGTCCGCGGTGGCGTCGCGGTCAGCGTCACCGCGACCGTCTTCGACGAGGAGGATGACGGCCGGTGAGCCGCCCCGGGAACCCGGACGCGGCGGAACCGGGGCGGGCCAGGCAGTACCGGGCCCCCGCGGGCCTGCTGGAAAAGCTCATGGCCGCGGTGCGCCCGGAATTCCGGGCCGGCGACCTGGTCTTCGACCCGCGAGACCCGGTCTTCGGCGGGCCGCCGTGCGCGGTGAGCGGCTGCGACCGCCCGCACCGCAGGCAGGGCCTGTGCACCTCGCACTGGCAGCGGTGGCGAGGATCCGGCCGGATCTCCCTCGCGGAGTTCACCGCGGCGGCCGAACCCGGCTGGCACGGCCACCTGCCGCTGAGCTCATGCGTCGTCAAAGGATGCAATTACGGGCCGATGGCCCGCGGAATGTGCCAGCGGCACGTCCGCCAGTGGTACTACGCGGGACGTCCGGACCTGCCCGGCTGGCTGGCATCGGACACGCCGCTGCCTCCGCCGGCCGAGTCGCCGCAGGGCTGCCGGACCGGCTACTGCAGCCTGTGGGCGCAGGGCACGTCGCTGTTCTGCCTCGGCCGCCACAACCGGTGGACAAGCAACGGGCATCCCGACGTGGACGAGTTCGCCGCCTCCTGCGAGGACCCGGGTCCCGGCCAGGAGCACATCGACCTGCGGCGGCTGCCCGCCGGGCTCC
>DAHWEX010000225.1 GCA_027326205.1 Actinomycetota bacterium | reverse complement strand
ACACGCTGTCCGAGCGTGAGGCGGGGGTCGTCTCGATGCGGTTCGGCCTGACCGACGGCCAGCCGAAGACGCTGGACGAGATCGGCAAGGTCTACGGCGTGACCCGGGAGCGGATCCGCCAGATCGAGTCCAAGACCATGTCCAAGCTCCGCCACCCCTCCAGGTCCCAGGTCCTGCGCGACTACCTGGACTAAAGGCTCTGGGGCTAAAGGCTCTGGGCGACCCCTGTGCGCAGAAAGCGCGCACCGGGGTCGCCTCGCCATATCTCCCGGGGGACGACCCCCGGACCCCCGCGCGGGGCACCCGGGTCGGTGGGTGGGGTAGTCAGCCTTCTACCGTGTCCGGTGGCTGAGGTGGAAGCGGTCCGGTGGCTGAGGTAGAAACGGTCCGGTGGCTGAGCTGGAAGCTTCTACGCTGGCGCTGTGGGCGGCAGCGCCGCATGGCCGGGCGTCAATCAGTTCCGGGGCTCCGGCCTTAGGGCAGAATGGTGGCCCTATACAGGAGGCTCATGCGATGGCTGTGACGCGACTGGTCGACGTTGACGACGCTCCCGCGCTGGCGCGACTGCTGGCGGCGAACCGGGATTACCTCGCTCCCTGGTCTCCGCTGCAGAACGAGGCGCTCCTGACCGAGGCCGGCCAGCGTGAGGTGCTGGCGCGCGACCTGGCCCGGTACGGCGACGGCGCGATGCTTCCGCTGGCGATCCTCGACTCCGGCGGGGCGGTCTGCGGGCGGATCAACCTGAACACGATCGTCCGCGGTGCGTTCCAGAACGCGACCGTGGGCTACTGGGTGAGCCAGGACCGGGCCGGCCGCGGCCTCGCCTCGGCGGCGGTGGCGGACGTCATCAAGATCGCGTTCGGCGACCTCGGCCTGCACCGCCTGGACGCGTCCACGCTGCTGCACAACACGCCCTCGCAGCGGGTGCTCGCGAGAAGCGGCTTCCGGCCGTTCGCGGTGGCCGAGGCGTACCTGAAGATCGCCGGCCGGTGGCAGGACCACATCCTGTTCCAGTTGCGGAACCCGGCCGCGACTTAGCGGCCGCGGAGAACACTGAGGGCCCCGCCGGTATGTTCGGCGGGGCTCTCAGTCACGTCGTTGGGTACTACGAGACCGCCAGGAACCTGACCGGAGGGGTCGGTCGGTGGCGCCTAGCCCAAGCCCAGGTCTCTCGTGAGGCGTGCAGCGCCTCCCATTCGGGGTCCGGGGGTCACCCCCGGGGAGATCCGTAGGTGCGATGCGCCGGGAAGCTGACCGAAGGTCAGCGAACAGGCTGCCCCTGGTGCCTACTCCGGCTTGGACAGACGCTGGGTCTCGTCCTGGATGTCGATTGCCACCTTCTTCAGTGCCGGCAGGTGCTCTCTGCTGTGGTGCGCGCAGAAGAGCAGTTCACCCGAGTTGGGGAGTAGGACGCGGACGTATGCTTGCGCGCCGCACCGATCGCACAGATCGAGTGCGGTCAACGGCTTAGTGGGGGCGATAGCTCCGGTCACGTCGCCTTCCTCGTCTCATGCCTCCGGCTGTTAAGTCCGGCTGGCTCCGGTTTGCTGCTGTGTGTCCGGCGGCTGACCCTCGGGGGGACAACTGCCTTACAGCACAGCACAACACATACCCAGGCGTCAGGCTTCCCGTAGCCGGGGGTGTACGCCACAAGCGAAAACCGCACTGGTCGCGTGGCAAGCCATGGCAAGCCAGTGCGATCGCCGGTGACGCACCGCCGTGCGGGTAGTCACCGGTGAAAACCCGTGCGGTTCGTGGGGTGTATACCCCTCAAGTGGAGGCATGAACACATTTGCCCGCAAGTATCCCGTGCTGACGGTCCGCTTACGCAGCGGGTATGCCCCGTGGCCGGGCCGGGCGGGTGACGTGAAACACGCCCCCGTTCGGGATAATCCGTCGCCTCGGCCCGCCGCCGCCCGCCGCGGGCCCGGCCGCCGGCGGTGCCTCGCTCGCGCTTTCGGATGCCGCTAGCGCAGTGCCGGGCACGGTCGACTAGTACGGAAGGCCTTGAAAGACGGGCAAACCGGCGTGGTGCCGCCCCGATCGTCGGCGAGGGGCGCTACCCTTCCAACGTGGCAGGCTCCGCTTGCCGCTCATATATGAACCTTCTTTGCTCTGCCCTGTATTCGAATGTACGATTGGGGGTCACGCCAGAACGAAAGAAGGTTCACTGAGAGGAGACCCGCCGCCCGTGCCACAGCTCACCGAACCCGCCCGGGCGACGGCGGACGGCAAGACCCAGCGCAGGAATGCCCAGGACCAGCAGGCGCAGGACCAGCAGGCCGGGCCGAAGGCAGGTCAGGAGGCCCAGCCGGTGGCCGATGAGGTCGGCGTCAACGACTCCTACAGCGCCCGGCACCTGTCGGTACTCGAGGGTCTCGACGCGGTGCGCAAGCGTCCCGGCATGTACATCGGCTCGACCGACGGCCGCGGCCTGCAGCACTGCCTCTGGGAGATCTTCGACAACGCGGTGGACGAGGCACTGGGTGGCTTCTGCACCAGGATCGAGGTCATCCTGCACGCGGACGGGTCCGCCGAGGTGCGGGACAACGGCCGCGGCATCCCGGTGGACACCGAGCGGAAGACCAAGCTCTCCGGCGTCGAACTCGTGATGACCCGGCTGCACGCGGGCGGCAAGTTCGGCGGCGGCTCCTACACCGCCTCGGGCGGCCTGCACGGCGTGGGCGCGTCCGTCGTGAACGCGCTCTCCGCGCGGCTGGACATCGAGGTCGACCGGGAGGGCCAGACCTGGTCGACGAGCTTCCGCCGGGGCATCACCGGCGAGTTCGGCGGCAGCGGCCCGGGCGCCGACTTCGCGCGCAAGTCCGGCCTGCGGCAGGTCGCCAGGGTACCCAGGACCACGACGGGCACGCGGATCCGGTTCTGGCCGGACCGCCAGGTGTTCATCAAGGACGCCACGTTCTCCTACCAGGGCCTCGCCGAGCGGGCCAGGCAGACCGCCTACCTCGTTCCCGGCCTGGCGATCGCGATCCGCGAGGAGAGCGCGCCAGAGACGGAAGCAGCTCCGGCCGAGGCCGAGTACCGCTTCGCCGGCGGCATCGGGGAGTTCTGCGAGCACCTGGCCACCAGCGAGAAGATCACCGAGGTCATCAGGCTCATCGGCGAGGGCACGTTCACCGAGACCATCCCGGTGCTCGACGACCGCGGCCACATGACGCCGACCGACGTCGAGCGCAGGCTCGACGTCGACGTGGCGGTCCAGTGGGGGACCGGGTACGACACGCTCACCCGGAGCTTCGTGAACGTGATCGCCACCCCGCACCACGGCACGCACGTCACCGGCTTCGACAAGGCGCTGGTCAACACCGTCAACGACCAGTTGCGCGCGGCCCGGCTGCTGAAGAACGGCGACGAGCGGGTCACCAAGGACGACATCCTCGAAGGCCTCACCGCCGTCGTCTCCGTGCGCCTGCCCGAGCCGCAGTTCGAGGGCCAGACCAAGGAGGTCCTCGGCACCCCCGCGGCGGCCAGGATCGTCCAGCAGGTGGTCGGCAACGGCCTGCGGGAGTACTTCGAGAACCCGCCGCGCGGTGCCAAGCAGCAGGCACGGGCCGTCCTGGACAAGATCATCGCCGCGGCCAAGACCCGGATCGCCGCCCGGGAGCACCGGGAGAACCAGCGCCGCAAGTCCGCCCTGGCGAGCTCGAGCCTGCCCGCGAAGCTCGTGGACTGCCGCTCCGCCGACGACCGCAGCGAGCTGTTCATCGTCGAGGGCGACTCCGCGCTCGGCACCGCGAAACGCGCCCGCGACTCGGAGTTCCAGGCCCTGCTGCCGATCCGCGGCAAGATCCTCAACGTGCAGAAGTCAAGCCTGGCCGACATGCTCAAGAACGCCGAGTGCGCCGCGATCATCCAGGTCCTCGGGGCCGGCTCGGGCAGCACGTTCGACCTGGACTCGGCGCGCTACCAGCGCGTCATCTTCATGGCCGACGCCGACGTGGACGGCGCGCACATCCGCACGCTGCTGCTCACGCTGTTCCACCGCTACATGCGCCCCATGCTGGACGCGGGCCGGGTGTTCGCCGCGGTCCCGCCGCTGCACCGGGTCGAGCTGACCAACCCGGGCAAGGGCCAGGCCAAGCACATCTACACCTACTCCGACGCCGAACTGCGCCGTACGCTCATCGAGCTGGAGAGCAGGGGCAGGCGCTGGAAGGAACCGCAGCGGTACAAGGGCCTCGGCGAGATGGACGCCGACCAGCTCGCGGAGACCACCATGGACCCGCGCCACCGCACGCTGCGCCGGATCAAGATCGAGGACGCCAAGGCCGCCAGCGACGTGTTCAGCCTGCTCATGGGGACCGAGGTCGCACCGCGCCGGGACTTCATCATCGGCGGCGCCAGCGAGCTTGACCTGTCCCGCATCGACACCTGAGAATCACCAAGCCGAGGAACCGCATAACCATGCCACCACGTCGAGGCGGGACGGCTACGCCGCCCGAGGATCTGAACGAAGAGAACATCGTCGACATCGACGTCGTCGACGAGATGCGCGGCTCCTACCTGGAGTACGCCTACAGCGTCATCTACTCCCGCGCGCTGCCCGACGCCCGGGACGGCCTGAAGCCGGTGCAGCGGCGCATCCTGTTCCAGATGAACGAGATGGGCCTGCGCCCCAACGCGGCCCACGTCAAGTGCGCCCGCGTGGTCGGCGACGTCATGGGCCGCCTGCACCCGCACGGCGACACGGCGATCTACGACGCCCTGGTGCGGCTGGCCCAGCCCTGGGCGATGCGGCTGCCCATGGTCGACGGCCACGGCAACTTCGGCAGCCTGGGCGGCGACGACGGCCCGGCCGCCATGCGGTATACCGAGTGCCGCCCGACCGAGGCCGCGATGGCCATGGTCGAGAGCATCGACGAGGACACCGTCGACTTCGGCGCGAACTACGACGGCCGGGAGACCGAGCCGCAGGTGCTGCCCGCGGCGATCCCGAACCTCCTGGTCAACGGCACGGCGGGGATCGCGGTCGGCATGGCCACGAACATGGCGCCGCACAACCTCGGCGAGGTCATCACCGCCGCCCGCCACCTGCTCAAGCACCCGGACGCGAGCCTTGAGCAGCTCATGAAGTACGTCCCGGGCCCGGACCTGCCCACCGGGGGCCACATCGTCGGCCTCGACGGCGTGCGCGAGGCGTACCAGACCGGCCGCGGCATCTTCAAGACCCGCGCCACCGCCAAGATCGAGCAGCTCAACGCGCGCAAGACCGGCATCGTCATCACCGAGCTGCCCTACAACGTCGGCCCGGAAAAGGTCATCGCGAGGATCAAGGACCTCGTCCAGGCCAAGAAGATCACCGGCATCTCCGACCTCAAGGACCTGACCGACCGGGCCAAGGGGCTGAACCTGGTCATCGAGGTCCGGGCCGGCTTCAACCCCGAGGCCGTCCTCGCCGAGCTCTACCGGCTCACGCCGATGGAAGAGACGTTCGGCATCAACAACGTCGCGCTCGTCGACGGCCAGCCCCGCACCCTGGGCCTCAAAGAACTGCTGTCCATCTACCTCGAGCACCGCCTCGACGTCACCCGCAGGCGCACCGAGTTCCGCCGCCGCAAGCGCCAGGAGCGGCTGCACCTGGTCGACGGCATCCTCATCGCCCTGCTCAACATCGACGAGGTCATCCAGGTCATCCGGACCAGCGACGACTCCGCCGCGGCCAAGCAGCGGCTGCAGGCGGTCTTCGACCTGACCGAGATCCAGGCGCAGTACATCCTCGACACCCCGCTGCGCCGGCTGACCCGCTTCGACAAGCTCGAGCTCGAGCGGGAGCAGGAGACGCTCCGGGCTGAGATCGCCGAGCTGACCGAGATCCTCGACAACGAGGACAAGCTCAAGAACCTGGTGGCCGGCGAGATGGCCGACCTGGCGAAGAAGTTCGGCACCCCGCGCCGCACGCGGCTGACGGAGGCGGGCGCGGCGGTGACCGCCGCCGTCCCGCTCGAGGTGACCGACGACCCGTGCCTGGTGCTGCTGTCCGCGACCGGCCTGCTGGCCCGCGTCGTCGTGAACGGCAATACGGATACCGAACGGCTTGTTGGTTCCCGTGGCGCCTCCGCCGCGGTCCCCGCGGGGGCGGGGGCGGCCGACCTGGTGGCCTGCTCGGTGGCGACCACGGCCCGGGCCACGATCGGCGCGGTGACGAGCGCGGGCCGGATGATCCGGGTCAGCGTCATCGAGATCCCGCCCATGCCCGAAAGCACCGTCGCGGCCGGCGCGGCGCTCTCGGCCGGCCACCCGGTCGGGGAGTTCGTGCCCGGCCTGGCCGACGGCGAGACCGTGCTGGCCCTGGCCTCCCTCGACGGCGGCGACGCGAGCGGCGTGGCCCTCGGCACCGCGTCCGGCGTGGTCAAGCGGGTTCAGCCCGACTACCCGGCCAACCGCGACGAGTTCGAGCTGATCACGCTCAAGGACGACGACCGGGTCGTCGGCGCGGCCTACCTGGCCGGCGACGACGCCGACCTGGTCTTCATCACCAGCGACGCCCAGCTGCTGCGGTTCGCCGTCAGCTCGGTCCGCCCGCAGGGCCGCCCGGCCGCCGGCATGACGGGGGTCCGGCTGTCCGACGGCGCCACCGCGATCTGGTTCGGTGCGATCGGTCCCGCCGTCACCAGGTCCATGCTGCCCACCCTCCCGGCCACCCCGCCCAGCGGGCCCGCGGACAACCACGAGGCCGCCATGGCGGCCCTGGCCGACCTGAAGGCGGAGCTGACCGGGGAGCCGGGCGGGGAGCAGGACGGCGGCGCGTGGGCGACCAGCGTGGAGGCCGCCGTCGCGGTCGTCGTCACGGTGGCCGGCCGGTCCGGCGCGCTTCCCGGCACCGGCGGCGGATCGGTCAAGGTCACCCCCTTCGCCGAGTACCCGCCGAAGGGCCGGGCCACCGGCGGCGTCCGCTGCCAGCGCTTCCTGAAGGGCGAGGACGGCCTGACCGCCGCCTGGATCGGCCCCACCCCGGTCATCGGCGTGACGGAGTCGGGGATCGTGGTGGACCTGTCGGGCATGACGGGCAAGCGCGACGGCTCGGGCAACCCGATCACCCGTCCGCTCGGCCACCTGGGCCGCCCCGTCGGCCTCGGCTAGGCGCCGGAGAGGCCCAGGTGCGTGCGGGCAGGCCCCCGGGACGGCGCCCGCGGCGCCGCGTACGTATCCGGTGGCTGCCGTTGCTGGCCCGCTGCTTTCCCGGGGGAGCCGGATAACAGTATCGGCCGGGCGCCGATGAGGTTCAGCGCGTGCGCGGCGAGGCGGCAGCCGCTCGTCAGGGCCTCCACCGGGGGCTTCTTGTCCTGCCAGGGCGGCAGGAAGCCGGCGACGAAGGCATCGCCCGCGCCCGTTCCGTCGATGACCCGCTCAACCGGGGGAGCCGGCACCCGGACGGGGGGACGGCCGTTGGCGAAGAACAGCGCGCCGTTCTCGCCCAGCTTGATCACGACCTGCGGGTACCAGGCGGTGAGCACGCGGGCGGCGGCCTCCGGGTCTTCCCTGCCGGTGAGCACCCGGGCCTGCGCGACGTTCACGAACAGCAGCAGCGCGTTGCCGGTCAGCTCGAAGAAGGGCTCGGCGCCCACCCGCTCCAGCGGGGCCGCCGACGCCCCGTCGACCGAGGTCGACATGCCGACCCGCCCGGCGAAGTCCAGCGCGGCGAGCGCGGCCGACCGCGACCCCTCCGACAGCAGCGTGTACCCGGAGACGTGCAGGTGCGCGCCGGGAACGAACAGGTCGGTCGGCAGGTCGTCGGGCGACAGGGCGGAGTTCGCGCCGGGGTCGGACAGCATCGTGCGCTCGCCCTTGTGGGTCACCATGACCACGCAGGTCCCGGTGGGGCGCTCGGGGTCCATCACGAGCCGCGCGTCGACGCTGTAGCCCATCAGCTCCATGTCGCGGTTGCGGCCGGCGATGTCCGCGCCCCGCCGTCCGATGAACGCGACGTCGGCGCCGTCCGCGCCGAGCCAGGCGGCCACGTTGGCGCCGGAGCCGCCGCCGTGGGTCGTCACGTGCGCGGGCGTGTCGCTCCCGCGCGCCAGGGGAAGCGTCGCGTGCGCGACGGTATCCGTCATCAAGTCGCCAATGACAACGATGCGGGCCATGGTCGTCATCACCTCATCATCAAGCGGCTGTCAGGCAGGGCAAAGCCTGTACTCTGCCACCGTTTCCTGCGTCCTTGCAAGCGGCTGGCGGCGCGAACCTGATCGGGGACTCCCTACGGTATCCGCAACTAAGCGCCCGTGGCCACCGCTCAGCCGGGTAGTTATCCCATTGGTAAAGATCATGGTTAGCCCCCGCCACCAGCGCCGTTGTCTCTCCGGTGGACGAACCTCCCCGTGCCGCCGCGCATTAGCCGGCCAGGAACGACAGCCGGGCACAGGGGGCGCCGGACATGGCCTACCATCCGTACACATGACAGAGGCACCCGGCAGCACCGGCGCTCACCTGCGGCTCGCGCGCCAGGCGCGGGGGTTCTCGCAGCAGCAGCTCGCGTCCATGGCCGGCGTGAGCAGGCAAGCGGTGTCGGCGGTCGAGTCGGGGCACTCCGACCCGTCGCTGCGGGTAGCGCTGGCGATCGCCCGGGCGCTCGGCCTGTCGGTGGAAGAGCTGTTCGGACCGGGGGAGCCGGCCGCGCCGGTGCTGGCGACCAGCATCGGCCCCCTGACGGCCGCGGACCAGCGGATGACGCTCGCCGCGGTCGGGGAGCGGTTCGTCGCGCTGCCGCTGCGCGGCGACGCCGGGGCGGGCCTGGGCTTCCTCCCGGCCGGCGGCCTCACGGTCCCGGCCGCCGGCGCCGCGGCCGCCGCCGGCGCCGCGGCGCCCCGTCCGGGTGCCGACCCTGCGCGGGTAACGGGCGCCCCCGCCGACGTGATCGCCGTCCGCCCGATCGGGCCGCCGCGCCCGACCCTGGTCGTGGCCGGCTGCGATCCCGCGCTGCCGCTGCTCGCCACGCCGCTGGCGCTGACCGATCCCCCGGTCGCCTTCGCCTGGTGGCCCTGCGGGTCGGGCGAGGCCCTGCGCCTTGCCCAGGCGGGCCTGGTCCACGCGGCGGGCGTCCACGCCCCGGGCGGCAACGGCCAGTCCCTGCCCGAGGGGGCCGAGGTCGTCGGGTTCACCGCCTGGCGCGAGGGGCTCGCGGTCCGGGCCGACCTCAAGTCCGCCGTCACCGGGCTGGACTCCGTCGCCCGGCGCCGGCTGCGGATCGTCAACCGCGAGCCGGGCGCCGAGGCCCGCCGCCTGCTCGACGCCGAGTGCCGGCGCCTCGGGGTGGACGGCGCCGAGCTTCCCGGCTACGGCAGCCAGGCGGCGGGTCACCTGCAGGTCGCCTCCGCCATCGCGGCCGGCCTCGCGGACGCCGGGGTGGCGAGCGAGCCCGCCGCCCGCGCCTACGGCCTGGCCTTCGTGCCGCTGGCCGAGGAGCGGTTCAGCCTGATCATTCCCGCCGCGCACACCGCCTCCAGGGAGGTCCAGGCCCTGTTCAAGGTCCTGACCTCCCCGTGGCTGCTCGCCCAGCTCGCCAGCCTCCCGGGCTACGACGCCGCCACCTGCGGCGACCGGCTGAGCTAGGCGAAGTCCTTGAAAGCGGGCCAGGCGGCCGCCCATGAAGTGCGCAGGCCGGCGGCGACGTAGACGGGGGTCCGTTCCTCCGTGTGGAACAGTCCGGTGACCACTCAAGCGAGCCCGCCTACGAAACGGGCGCGGTAACCCCCGGCCGGGCTCACTGAGCGCCAGGCCGGGATCGCGCCACTTGCCCGGCCCCGAATAAGCCCCAGGGATCGAGTTACCGCCGCTTGGCGGCGCAGTCGATGCAGATAAGGGACGCGGGGCGGGCGGCGAGGCGTTCCGCGCCAATCGGCCCGCCGCATATATCGCATATTTCGTATACGCCGGAATCGATTTTCCGCAGCGCCGCGTCGACCGCCGCGAGGTGCTCGCGCGTCTGCGTGACCAGTGCCGCAATGTGCTGCCGTTCGAAGGCGAGCGTCGCGCCCTCCGGGTCGTGCTCGTCGTCGCTCCCCGCGGAGCCGCCGACGGCGCTCGCGACGACCGCGTCGAAGTCCCGCTGCAGGTCAGCGAGGCGCTGCAGCGCCAGTGCGCGATCGGTATTCAACCGCGACTTGGCCGGTCCGGTGTCACCCATGTGCATCGGCTATTATTCTAATAAAGACGCCGGTGTTCCGGCTGGTAACAGTCGGTCCCATTGCATGGCAGACGGGTAGCCGGCCTGGCGAATCACTCAGGCAGCAGGTAGGTAATGCCCCGTTCAGCCGCTAAGAACATTTTTCCCGTCACGGTGACGCAACTGCCGGTCACCCGCTGTGAGCTCTGCCAGCGTACCGTCGCCTACCGGCCCGGTGAGGCGAGCGCGGCGCTGACAAAGCATTACGAACTGCGTCACAAGGACGCGCTCGGGACGTCGCCACTGGACGGAAGCGGCGATTAGCGCGCCGCTTCCTCCCGTGCTCGTCTCCCCGCGCCGGGATACGCGTATCCCGGCGCGGGGATTCTTGTGATCGCCTAATGCCCGAAGACCGGGATGGTCAGCCCGCGCGCGATCGTGTGGAAGCGCAGGTTGAACCCGGCGACCGCGGGCGACACGTCCGAGTCGATGCCGAGCGTCTCGACGTCCACGGCGTGCACGGCGAACACGTACCGGTGGGGCTCGTCGCCCGCCGGCGGGGCCGCGCCGCCGAAGTCCTTGGTCCCGTAGTCGTTTCGCACCTGGAACGCGCCCGCGGGCAGCCCCGCCCCGTCCGCGGTGCCCGCCCCGGCGGGCAGCGAGGTCACGGACGCGGGGATGTCGATCACGATCCAGTGCCAGAACCCTGACCCGGTCGGCGCGTCCGGGTCGTAGCAGGTCACGGCGAAGCTCTTGGTCTGCGCCGGGAACCCGGACCAGGACAGTTCCGGCGAGATGTTCTCGCCGGACATGCCGAAGCTGTTGAAAACGTGCTTGTCGCTGAGCATCTCGCCGTCGGCGACGTCCTGGCTGGTCACGCTGAACGACGGAACCGGCGGCAGGAATTCATAGGGAAGCGGTGCGCGGTTGGTCATGAGTACCTCCTTGTATCGCGCCCAACGCTAGTACCTGTCGAGGGAGCTGACCTCGGTAACCCACCGAGAGCGGCGCCCTCCGTGGGAGGCGTCTCATATCTAAACGACAGTCACCGGGACTTTTCCGTTTTACCCTTAATGCCGGGCCCTTTGAAGCGGCATTTTTACGGCGAAGAGACGGCGGGTGATGAGGCCAAGGCGGGTGCGGGCACGCCGGCGCAGCACTCGTGCGCTCCGGGTGAGGGGGCGCCTGGGCCGCCCCGCCCGGTCCTTCAGGTCACCCCGGCCGGTAATGCGGCGGGCCGTCCTGGCGGTGGCCCTGGTCGTCATGGTGCTGATCCCGCTGCCCGTCCTGGCGTCGGACACGCCCCCGCAGCCGCCCCAGTGCGCGGCGCGTGACTGCCGCACCCAGCCGGCGTCCGAGGAGCTCTGGGCGGTGCCGCTCACCGGCACCTGGCCCGACGGCACCTGGTCCGCGGGCACCGGCCCAGGGACGACCGGGGACGGCGGCACCGTGCCGGCCAGCGGCCAGACCGCCTCCGTCGCGGTCGGCGACGGGTTCGCGGTCGTCGGCACGGGCCTCAGCCTGACCGGCTACGACTCCGCCACGGGCGGCAGGCGCTGGCAGACGACGCTGACCGCCGCGGCCGGCGCGGAGATCGTCGCCGTCCGCGCCTGGCCCGGCGTGATCACCGTCGGCCTGCTCGCCCCCGGCGGCCACGCGCGCACCGAGGTGGTCCTCGACGCGGCGACCGGCAGGGAACTGCGGCACTACCCGGCCGCGGTGTTCGGCGGCACGGTCACCGCGTCGGCCGCGACCACGGTGGTCATCGGCCGCGCCACCGTCACCAGCTATGACAACGCGACCGGACGCCCCCGCTGGCAGCGCAGTACCAGCGGGGGGCAGTCCTGGCAGGCCGACGGCGGGACGCTCTACGTGGCCCAGGCGCCGGGCGGGTACCTCAGCTCGTCCCCGGTGACCGCGCTCAAGGTCATCGACCTGAAGACAGGGGCGGAACGGGTCCTCAGCTCCCCGCTGGACAGTCCCTTTTCCGGAACGCTCGCGATGGCCGTCGACCGCGTGGTGCTGTTCGCCTCGTCCACCGGGGTGACCGCCTACAGCGGGTCAACCGGCGACCTGCTCTGGAGCAGGTCCGGCTGGGTGCCCGAGGGGACAGACCCGGGCGCGCCCGCGGCTGACTTCACCGTGGCCGACGGCACGCTGATCGCCGCCGACCCGCTCACCGCCGCGGTGCGGGCCTCGGCGCCCGCCAGCGTGGCGGCCGGGACGGCGGCCCTGTACGTGGTCCGCAACGGGGTCGCGCTGGGCCTCAACAGCGGCGCGAACGGCACGGCCTGGGGCTACGACATGACCAAGGGCGAGGTCACGTGGACCTCCCCGACCCTGCCGTGGCCCCACTTCTTCTCCGACGTCGCCGGGCTCGGCGGCAGCGCGGCGGCCGCCGGCGGCCTGGTGGTGGTCACCGCCTGCCAGCACCTGGCTTCCGCGGGGATCTGCGCCGACCCGGAACTGGTCGCCTTCCGCCTGTGATGCGGGGGGAGCGATGCGGGAGGAGAGCCGGGTACACCGCGCGTTAGCCACGGGACACCGGGTAGTTCCACTCCATGAACGTGATTGAGCGGCCGTTGCGGGCGGCGGACCGGTTCCAGCAGCGTCGGCCGGCGCTCGGCTTCCCGGTGGCGGTGTGGTCGAAGTTCAGCGACGACCAGGCGGGGAACCTCGCCGCGCTGATTGCCTACTACGCGTTCGCCGCGCTGTTCCCGCTGCTGCTCGTCCTGGTCACGGTGCTCAACATCGCCCTGTCGAACAATCCGTCGCTGCGCGCCACCCTGCTCAACTCCGCGCTGTCCCAGTACCCGGTGATCGGCCTGCAGATCAAGAACAGCCTCGGTTCCCTTCCGGGCACCGGCCTGCCGCTCGTCATCGGCCTCGTCTTCCTGCTGCTCGGCGCCCGGGGCGTGGCCGCGGCCATGCAGAACGCGCTCTGCGAGATCTGGGGCATCGCGCGGGAGGAGCGCCCGGGCTTCCCTCTGTCCCAGGTGTGGGCCCTGGCACTGATGTGCAACGTCGGTATCGGGTTCATCGTGACCACGTTCCTCTCCGGACTGGCCGGCGGCACCGGGCACCTGATCTCCGGGACGGGCGCCCACGTCGGCGCGGTGGCGGTCTCGCTGCTGCTGAACGTCGGCATGTTCTGGCTCGGCTTCCGGCTCGCGACGCTGTTCAAGGTGCCCTGGCGCCAGTTGCGCGCCGGCGCGGCCATCGCCGCGGTCTGCTGGCAGGTCCTCCAGGTGGTCGGCGGTTACGTGGTCAGCCACCAGTTGCACCGGTCCTCGGAGCTCTACGGCACGTTCGGCATCGTGCTCGGCCTGCTCGCCTGGCTGTTCCTGCAGGCGGAGGTGACGCTCTACGCCGCCGAGACGGACGTGGTCCTCGCCCGCCGCCTCTGGCCCAGGTCGATCATGCCCGGTAAGGAGCGGCCGGCCGCGGCGAAGGAGCAGCGAGCGGCCCAGCCGGCCCAGCCGGCCCAGCCGGCCCAGCCGGCCCAGCAAAGCAGGGGCAAGCACGCACGCAGGGAAGGGCCGTCTAGCCTGGAAGGGCAGGCTGACCGCGACGGCCAGGCGGACGCGGGCGAGCGGCCCCCCGTGCCGCCGCCGCGAGACAAGCCGGAGGCCAGCTCCCCGCGGCCCGGACCCGGCCGCTTACGACCGCCTGTAGTACTGTCTGTCGCGGCGGCTGACTGCGGCTAAAGTCGATGCTGCGAAAGGCGGGCGGTACATGGTGCGAGGACACGACGCGACGCGGCGGCCGGGCTGGCTGGCCGGGCTGGCCGTGACGGCGGCCCTGGCGGTGGCCGGCTGCTCGTCGGCGGCCTCGCAGGCACCCGCGTCCTCCGCTGCGGGGTCGTCGGTGACCAGCACGGCTAACGCCGCCGCGATGGAGAACCCCAACCTCGACCTAGGCTCCTCGCTCGGCGGCAGCGCCGCGCCCGGCTTCAAGCTGGTCAACCAGTTCGGTCAGCCGATGTCGCTCAGCCAGTTCCGCGGCAAGGTGGTGCTGCTCGGCTTCGAGGACTCGCAGTGCACGACGGTCTGCCCGCTGACCACGCAGTCGATGCTGCTCGCGAAGGAACTCCTCGGCAAGGCGGGCAGTTCGGTCCAGCTTCTCGGGGTGGACGCCAACCCGGCCGCGACCGCCGTGTCCGACGTGATGGCGTACTCCCGCGCGCACGCCATGGTCAACCAGTGGGACTTCCTGACCGGGTCGGACGCCCAGCTCAAGGCGGTGTGGAAGTCCTACGACATCGCGGTGCAGATCGAGTCGGGGCTGATCGACCACACGCCCGCGCTGTACGTGATCGACGCGCGCGGCAACCTGCAGAAGATCTACCTGACCCAGATGGCGTACTCGAGCGTCACCCAGGCCGCGCAGGTCATCGCCGAGGAGGTGGCGAGCCTGCTGCCCGGCCACCCCAGGCTGTCGAGCCTTGAGTCCCTCGCCGCCATCGCCCCGCAGGACCCGACGGCCGCGGTCACCCTGCCCGCGGCGGACGGGACCGGCACCGTGACACTCGGCCCCGGCAAGGCTCGCGTCGTGGCGTTCTTCGCCACCTGGCTCAACGAGACCTCCGACCTGAAGAGCGAACTGGCGACGCTCAACGCGTACGCCAAGGCCGCCGCGGGCAAGCACCTCCCCGGGCTGACCGCCGTGGACGAGACCGTGACCGAGCCCTCGGCGGCGGCGGTCGGGACCTACCTGCACCAGGTCGGCACGCTCAGCTACCCGGTCGCCCTCGACGAGTCGGGCCGGGTGGCTGACGGGTACGGCGTGCAGGACCAGCCCTGGCTTGAGGTCGTCAACAGCTCGGGCAAGATCGTCTGGCAGCACGCCGGCTGGGTCTCCCTCGCGGCCCTGGAAAAGGCCGCGGCCGCCGCCTGACGCCGGCCCGCCGCCCGCGGTGCGTGATCCGCCTTCACTCGGGGCGCTCAGCCGGAAGCCACGGGGGAGCGCCCGGCGGTGGCACCAGTGGCCGCGCTGGCGGGATGGCCGGCTCGCTCCACGGTGACCGCCCGGCGCGCTCAAGGACCGGGTGGCCCAGGGCGATCGCCGTCTCCCGCTCGGCCATGTCGAGCAGCAGGCCGGTCGCGTCCAGGTGCTTCGCGACGGGGCCGATCGCCCGGGGGGGCATGAGCTGCGGGCCGCCCGGCCAGCCGTGCCCGCCGCCGTCGATCCGGTAGAGCACCGCCGGGTGGCAGCCCGGCCGCGTCCAGGTCTTCCTGGTCACGGGCAGGTCGCCGGGCGCCGCGGGCAGTTCTTCGATGGCCGGCCGGGCGATGCCGCCGGTGGCGGTGATCCCGGTGACCGTGATCCCGTTGCCCGCCGCCCAGTCGGCGACGACCTCCTCCGCGCCCGCGACGGTGTCCTCGCCAGGCTGTTCGCCGTGCCGGACGGCGCGGCGCCTGAGCACCTGGCCGGACAGGCCGCGCCGGGTGAGCCGTCCGCCCGCGTACGGCGAGGTCAGGTCGCCGGTGCCCATGATGAGGATCATGCTGGCGCGCAGTTGCGGCACCGGTGACAGCCGGCGGCTGACCTCGAGGGCCGTCCCCGCGACGAGGAACACGCCGGTCACCGGGAGCAGTCCGTTGCGCGCGAGGTGCTCGGCGTACCGCGCGCCCTGCGAGATCCCGGCGAGGAAGACCGGCCATGACCGGGCCGCGCCAAGCCCCTCCACGGCGGTGGTGAGCTCGGCGAGGAATCGCGCGTCGTCCAGCCCGGGCGCTCCGGCCGGGGACCTGACCGGGTGCCAGGCGCCCCTCCAGCCGTCGGGGAAGACCACGGTGATCCCGGCTGCGGGCCCGCGTTCGGCCAGGCCGGTGTGCCAGGCCATGGCCTGCCCGTCCATGCCGGACCCGTGCAGCGCGATGAGCAGGGGCGGTGCCGTCTGGCCGCCCTCGCGAGGCGCGCGGGCGAGCCAGTAGGACCGCCGCACCCCCGCAACCTCGATTTCGCCTCGTTCAAGCTCGCTGCCGCCGCGTGCTCTCATACGAGAAGCGTAGGTACCGGGGACGCTTCCCGGGCGAGTTGCGGGATTTCGCCCGGTTGTGTGGCGTTGGCCGCGATGGCGGCGGCCGCCCGCGGCCGCCGCGAAATATATTCTGCATTAGAACTACTTATAGTTCTGTAACAGATTAAAGTTTGGTCACTGGACCGGGCACTGCCAGCTGTTCCCCGTGAGTCAGCGCTGAGCCTGGTGATGTAGAGGAGCCTTCATGGTGAACCTGTGGCGAGAGGCGCCACGTCCCGCGCTAGTGCGCGACCATCCGCTCGCGCCCTGGTTCGCGGTCGGCACGGTTTGCTTTGGCGCGTTCATGGGCCAGTTGGACGCGTCCATCGTCACGGTGGCGTTCCCCGCGCTGCAGCACCAGTACGGCACCAGCCTCGCGGCGGTGCAGTGGGTCTCGCTCGCCTACCTGCTCGCGCTCACCGCGCTGCTGGTGCCGGCCGGCCACTGGTCGGACCGGGTCGGGCGCAAGCTGATGTACCTCTACGGGTTCCTGCTGTTCACCGCGGCCTCGGCGGCCTGCGCCGTCGCCCCCTCCCTCGGCGTGCTGATCGTGCTGCGCCTGGTGCAGGCCGCGGGCGCGGCGATGCTCCAGGCGAACAGCGTGGCGCTGGTGGTCACCAGCATGCCCGACCGGCTGCGCCGGACCGGGCTCGGCGTCCAGGCGGCGGCCCAGGCGCTCGGGCTGGCCTCGGGCCCGGTCACCGGCGGCATCCTGGTGGCGGCGGCCGGCTGGCGCTGGGTGTTCCTCCTCAACGTCCCCGTCGGCCTGGTCGCGGTCGTCATGGGCTGGTTCCTGCTGCCGCGCACGCGCACGCGCGGCCGGGACGCGGGGCACGGCACCGACCTGCCGGGGATGGGCCTGCTCGCGCTGACCACGACGGCGGGCATGCTGGCCATCTCCGGCTTGTCCGGCCTTGGCTGGCCGACCTGGGTGGTCGCCGCGTTCGCGGCCGGCGCGGTGGCGGCGGGGGTCGCGGGGGTCCGCCACGAGCGGCGCGCGGCGGCGCCGCTCCTCGACTTCGCCGCGATGGCGCGGCTCGGCAT
>DAHWEX010000217.1 GCA_027326205.1 Actinomycetota bacterium | reverse complement strand
AACGGCGAGAACGGCGAGAACGGCGGCCGGGATACAGTAGTCAGGTTCAAGCCCGGGCCGCTGGTGCTGGCGTCGGCGCCCGGGCTCACTGGCGGCCCGGCAGCATCGACAGCGCCTGGGAGCGCTGGGCGACCAGGTCGTCGTAGGTGCCGTCGCGCTCGGCCCAGCGGTGCATCAGCACGCCCCGCACGAGGATCTCGCGCGGCGTCGGGTCGGCCTGCAGCAGGTCCATGACCTCGGTGGCGAAGCCGTCAAGCGGGAGCGCGCGCGGGTTGCGCCGCGCGTGCTCTGGCAGGGTGGCGACGGCCGGGGGGACGAGTTCGGCGACCTCGACGCCGGTGCCGTCCAGTTGCGCGCGCAAGGCCTCGGAGTAGGCGTGCACGCCCGCCTTCGAGGCCGCGTACGTGGGCATCACCGGGAACGGCAGGAAGCCGATCCCCGAGGTGACCGTGATGACCGTGCCGGCGCCGCGGGCGATCAGGTGCGGGGTGAACGCGTCGATGACGCGGATGGTGCCGACCAGGTTGGTGGCGACCGTCTGCTCGGCGGCACCGAAGTGCGCGGGGTCGCGCAGGTCCTCGGTCAGCATGACCCCGGCCATCGTCATGACCGTGTCGAGGCCCGGATGGCCGTCAAGGACCGCGTCACGGGCGCGGTCAACGCTGGCCTGGTCGGTGACGTCGATCTCGACGGTCGCGAACCCCTCGGCCGCGATCTTGCCGAGCAGTTCGGCTCGCCGGCCGCCGGCGATCACGGTGCTGCCGGCCGCGGCGAAGCGACGGGCCAGTTCGAGGCCGATGCCCGAGGTGGCACCCGCGATGAAGACGGTGCGGTTGCTGATGTCCATGTGATGCTCCTAACTCAGTGCGCGGGCAGTACTCAGTGCGCAGGCAGTGACGGCAAGGCTGAACGCCTTCAGCGTCGGCCCTTCGCCTAAGACCTGGCAGTACCCCCGTCTTCCGTGGTCCTCGCGGGGCCCCCCTTCGCCGGCGGCGCCCGAACTACGATGCTGGCTATGAGCGACGAGGACCGGGCTAACCCGCTCGGCAGCTACCTGCGGGCCCGGCGGGCGCTGGTCACCCCCGAGCGAGCCGGGCTTCCCCCGGGAGCGAACCGCCGCGTCCCCGGGCTGCGCCGCGAGGAAGTCGCCCTGCTCGCCGGCATCAGCGCCGACTACTACCTGCGGCTCGAACGCGGCCGCGACAAGAACCCGTCGGCGCAGGTACTCCAGTCGCTGGCCCGGGTGCTGCAGCTTGACGAGCTCGAGCAGGAGTACCTGCTCAAGCTCGTCGCCCCGCACCCCAGGACCCCGCCGCGCCGACGGCCGGAACGCGTGCCCGCGCGGTTGCACCAGCTCCTCGCGAGCGTGCAGGTGCCCGCGTTCGTGGAAGGGCGGGCGTTCGACGTGCTGGCCGCCAACCGGCTCGCCGTCGCGTTCTCGCCGCGCCTGCAGCCCGGGTACAACCGGCTCAAGTCGCTGCTCCTCGATCCCGAGGAGCAGGCGTTCCAGCAGGACTGGACGCGTTCGGCCGAAGGGTTCATCGCCGTCTTCCGCAAGGCCATCGGCGATGACGCCGACAACCCGCGCTTCGTGGAACTGGTCGGCGAGCTTGCCCTGTCCAGCGAGCGGTTCCGTACGCTGTGGGCGCGTCACGACGTCCGCGGCCTTGCGGGCGGCACCAGCACCGTGCACCACCCCGTCGTCGGCGAACTGCGCATCCACCGGGAGAAGCTTCCCGTGGACGGCCTGTACCTCGTCCTGTACTACGCCGACCACGGCAGCGAAAGCGATGAGAAACTACGCCTGCTCGCCTCCATGGCTCAGCCGACAACCTCGCGGGAGCCCGGTAAATCGGGCATTATGCCGTTATGACCCCCCCGCCCCGGTCCCGGGAACGCGAGTCCACCACCGTGGCGATCGTCGGAGGCGGTGTCTCCGGGCTGACGGCGGCGATCCTGCTGCGTGCCTGCGGGATCGACGCCGTCGTGCTGGAACGGCGCAGCCGCTCCTATGTCGAGGAACGGCAGCGGGCCGGGGTGGTGGAGTACCGGGCCGTGCACATGTTCGAGCGGTGGGGACTCGGCGACGTCCTGCACGGTTTCCCCGGCGATGACTTCATGGAGATCCGGGTCGACGGGCAGCCCCGCCTGCTCGGCGAGAACATGCCGGGCCTGGCGGACACGGGGCGGCTGGTCCCGCAGCAGGCCCTGGTGCGCGGCCTGATCGCGGCGCTGCTCGCCGACGGGGCCGACCTGCGGTTCGAAGCGTCCGACGTGGCGTTGCACCACGTGGAAGGGGAGCGTCCGCTGGTCACCTACGCCGGCCAGGACGGGCGCGCGCACGAGATCGAATGCGACTTCGTGGCCGGCTGCGACGGCGACCGGGGGATCTGCGCGGCGAGCATCCCGGCGGACGCGGGCGAGGTGCACGCGTACGACTACGGGATCTGGTGGCTGACCATCCTCGCGGACGCGCCGCCGCCGGAGCGTCCGCTGATGGCGGTCGGGATGCGCGGGTACGCCGCCCAGTTCGCCAGGGGACCGAAGGCCAGCCGCTTCTACCTGCACGTCGCCGCGGGGGACACGGTCGCGGACTGGCCGCACGACCGGATCTGGGCGGAGCTGAAGGCGCGCCTGCACGCACCGGACCTGCCGGCTGGCCCGATCACCGCGACGGAGGTCTTCCCGCTGCGCAGTGCGATCCGCGAGCCGATGAGCCACGGCCGGCTGTACCTGCTCGGCGACGCCGCGCACATCATCCCGCCGATGGGCGCCAAGGGCATGAACCTCGCCCTGTTCGACGCGGAGGCCTTCGCGACCGCCGTCCGGGACTTCACGGCGGCCGGCGACGAGACGGGGCTGCGCGGCTACTCGGCCACCTGCCTGGAGCGGACCTGGCGGTACCAGGAGTTCTCCAACTGGATGGCCGACATGATGCACGGCGCGTCCGGGCACCCGGTCGGCGGCGGCGGCACCTTCCGCCAGCGGATCATGCGGGCCCGGCTGGAGCGGGTGCTCTCCTCGGACGTGGCCGCCCGGTACTACGCGGAGATGTTCACCGGCCTCGGCTGACCGCGGGCGGCGCCGGGGCGAACGTCCCCAGCGTCTGGCCGGGGGTGAGGGCGGCACCCGTCGTACCGCGCTAAGCCGTCACCCGGCGTCACCCGCGCGATCCTGCCAGGCCGGGCCGAACGCCGTCTGACGCTTCTCGTAGGGTAGTGAGACATGCGCTTCGGACTTTTTGTACCGCAAGGATGGCGGCTGGACCTCGTCGGCATCGACACCAAAGACCACTGGCAGACCATGCTGGGCATCGCCGAGGAGGCGGACCGGGAAGACGGCCCCTTCGAGTCGATCTGGGTCTTCGACCACTTCCACACCGTGCCCGTGCCCACGCAGGAGGCGACGCACGAGGCCTGGACGCTGATGGCCGCGTTCGCCGCCGCCACCAAGCGCGTGCGGCTCGGCCAGATGTGCACCTGCATGGCCTACCGCAACCCCGCCTACCTGGCCAAGGTCGCCGCGACCGTCGACGTGATCTCCGGTGGCCGCACCGAGATGGGCATCGGCGCGGGCTGGTACGAGCACGAGTGGCGCGCCTACGGCTACGGCTTCCCGACGGCCGGCGAGCGGATCGGCATGCTGGCCGAGGGCGTCGAGATCATGCACCAGCTCTGGACGGAGGGCACCGCCACCCTCGACGGCCGCCACTACCAGGTCGACGGCGCGATCTGCCGGCCGCTGCCGCTCCAGGACGGCGGCATCCCGCTGTGGATCGCCGGCGGCGGGGAGAAGAAGACCCTCCGGATCGCCGCCCAGTACGCGCGGTACACCAACTTCGACGGCAGCCCGGAGGGCTTCACCCGCAAGTCGCAGATCCTGCGGGAACACTGCCAGGACCTCGGCACCGACTACGCCGCGATCACCCGCTCCGCCAACTACAACGTCATCCTCGGCGAGACCGGCAAGGACGTCCAGGACAAGATCGCCTGGCTGAAGGACACCTACCTGCGGGCCGGCGTCCCGCAGGACGAGGCCGAGCGCCGGACCCGTGAATTCGCCGGCGGCTACCTGGTCGGCACCCCCGACCTCGTCGCCGAGCGTCTCGCCGAGGTCGGCAAGCTGGGCATGAGCTACGCGATCCTCAACTTCGCCGAGGTCGCGCACGACCGCACCGCGCTGACCCTCTTCACCGAAAAGATCGCGCCGCAGTTCACCGCCTAGCCGGCCGCCCGGTGCGATAGCCCAGGCGGGGCAGTCGTCAAGCGCGGGACCGTTCGGGCTGATGCTCACTGGTCAGCCGAACGGACCCGCGCTTTGCGTGGCCCGCCGCCCGCCGCCCGGCGTCGTGCGCGTTCCTGGTCCCATGGCGACGTTGACCTTCCACCGCTGGAAGGTCAGCGCCGTCGGCGCCGGGTCAGGCGCCGTCGCCTGGCTGCCGCTGGACGGGCAGCGCCGGGGGCGCGGCGAGGGAGGCCGCCACCTCGGTGACGAGGCCGCGCAGCCAGGTTAGCCCGAGGTCGGTGGCGTGCAGGGGATGCCACCAGGCGGCTTCCACCAGTTCCATGGGACCGAACGGCGGCTCGACGATGACGACGCCCGCCGCCGCGGACAGCCGGAGCGCCAGGCGCTGGGGGAGGGCGGCGACCATGTCGGTCCCGGCGACCAGGAACGGCAGCGGCAGCCAGCCCGCGGTGATGACGGCCACGTGCGGGCGGATGTCCCGCCGCAGCAGCGCGGCGGCGGCGGCATCGGACGCGGGGTCGGCGAGCCGGACGGCCGCGTGCGGCAGCGCGGTCAGGTCATCGGCGGTGAGGCGGCCGTCGCGCAGCCGCGGGTTGCCGGGATCGGCCACGTAGACGATCTTGTCCCGCACGACCACCTCGGGCCGCTCGCCTGACGCCGGGCAGGGCGGCGCGATCAGCAGGTCATAGCCGAGCAGGCCCCGGTCTCCGTCCGTCATGTCCCGGGTGGCGAGCCGCATGCGGATGCTGGCGTCGGGCGCGAGGTCGTGCACCCGGCGCAGCAACGGCTCGCCGAACACGGTCATCGCGTAATCGGACAGGCTGATGCGGAACACGCGGTCGCCGGGCGGCGGCTGGGCCGCCCGCCCGGAGGAGAGCGTGCGCCCGGCGCACTCCGTCGCCGCCTGCACCGACGGGAGCAGCGACCGCGCCAGCGGGGTGAGCTCGTAGCCGTTTCCCGTCCGCACCAGCAGCTCATCCCGGTAGTGCCTGCGCAGCCGGGCCAGCGCATTGCTCACCGCGGGCTGCGGCATTCCGAGGCGCATGCCCGCACGGGTGACGTTGCCCTCCTCGAGCAGCGCCTGCAGGACGACCAGGAGATTCAGGTCGATGCCGCCGAGCGCCATTTAATGACCTCTGTCCATATTTGATCTTCTAATCAATGGAACTGATACTGTTTAAGTCACAATAAGTTGCAATCTGTTATTTTTGAGGGAAAGGAAAACAGTCGTGACTGGCGCGGCAGGCATTGACCTCAACCTCTTGGCCGTGCTTGGCGCCCTGCTCGAACACCGGAACGTGACGCGGGCGGGGGAGCGGCTCAGCCTCAGCCAGCCGACGATGAGCGGTGCGCTGGCCCGGCTGCGCAAGCATTTCGGCGATGAGCTCCTCGTCAGGTCCGGGCGCGAGTACCAGCTCACCCCGATGGCCCGGGACCTGCTGCCTGCCGTGCGGGAGGCGCTCGGCCAGGTGGAACGGACGCTCAGCGTTCCGGCTGAGTTCGATCCGGCTACCAGCCGGCGCCAGTTCTCGATCGCGATCTCGGCGCAGTCCGTTCTCGCGCTGAGCGGGCTGCTTGGGCGGGTGCACCAGGTGGCGCCCGGGGTGCGGCTCGAGCTGTGGCCGATCACCACGGCGCTGATGGAGACCGGCCACAGCCTGCTCGGGTACGACGTGCTGATCGCCCCCGAGGGCTTCCGCTCGGACGACGATCCCGAGGTGCTGCTGCGGGACCGGATCGTGTACGTGGCCGATCCCGGCCACCCGCGGCTGTGCGACGGCCGCCTCACCGCGGCGGACCTGGCCGGGTTGCCCCACGCGACCGCCCGGCTTGCCCAGGCCGACCTGGTCACCAGGGCGCTCACCGGCCTCGGCATCGTCCCGCACGTGGTGGCGACCACCGGGGGCTGGCTGCCGCTGCCGTTCCTGGTCGCCGGGACCGACCTGGTCGCCGCCGTCCCGGAACGGCTGGCCCGCCGGGTGAGCGGCGCGGCCGGGGTCGCCATCGTCGAGCCCCCGTTCAGCCCCATCGAACTGGTCGAGGCCGCCTGGTGGCACCCGATGCGGACCACCGACCCCGCCCTCACCTGGCTTCGCGGCATCATCCTCGATTCCCTCGGGTCACTGGCGCACGGCCGGGGTCAGCTCGCGCCCGACTCGCTCGACGAGCAGGCTCATCTCGTAGGTGACAAGGCCTAGGTCGCACTCGGACGTGGCGAGCACGGCGAGGCTTGACCCGTTGCTGACCGACATGACCACGAACAGCCCGGCCTCCATCTCCACCGCCGTCTGCACGACCCACCCGGCCTGGAACGCGCGGGCGGCTCCCTGCGTCAGGCTCGCCAGTCCCGAGGTAATGGCGGCGAGCTTATCCGCGTGATCGCGCGGGAACCTGGTGCTGTACGCCATGGGCAGCCCGTCGGCGGACACGACGACCGCGTGGGCCACATCGCGGACTCGCCCCACGAAGTCCGTCACCAGCCAGTCAAGATCCTGGTCCGCATGCTCCGCCGCGTTCACCCGAGCTCCTCGTTCTATCGCTGTCACTGGCACTGGCTCGCGCCGGCCATGGTTGCCTGCTCAGTCCTGGCACATGGTCGGCCGCTGCGGTAACACGGCACGCCCCTCCTTGCCGCGCGTCTGGAAGCCAGCCATCCGGGCGCGCACCTTCTCCGGCGACCGGATGGGGCCGCTCGCCCGGGACGGCGCCTGGGCCGGGTCCGCTCGCTGCTCCCGCGGCCGGGCGGCGATCGAGCCGGGAACGAGGTTCGCGCTCGGGACCCGCTTCGGCAGGCCCGCGCTCGTCACCTGTCCCGCGACCGGGGAACTGACCGTCTGCGCGGCCCGGCGGAAGTCCTCGTCCGCGGCCGACGGCCACGACGAGCCGGCCGCGGCCGCGCCACCGGGACCGCCGGGATCGCCGAACGACGTGTTGCGGCGGTGGAACCACTGCGACTCGATCGAGTCGTAGATCGGCAGCCGGACGTCGGCCGCATCCTCCGCTCCGCCGTCGGCGGAAGGGGAGCCGGCGGAAGGGGAGCCCGCGGAAGGGGAGCCCGCGGACAGCGGCTCGGCCGGAGCGCAGACGGCGAGCGGCTCTGGTTCCGGCAGCCGCGCCGGGGCGCGGTCGTCGTCGCCCGTGTCGAACCAGATGGACTTCGCGCGCTCCAGCGTCCGCGCGCCCAGCACCGGTGTCCGGACTCCGGCCATCGCCTCCGCGGGGCTCGTGATCACGATCGAGTCGCCGCCAGAACCGAAGCGCCGCCGCGAGCCGAGGGGTCCCGCCTCGACTTCCGTCACGCTGTCCGGCACCCAGATCAGCGCGGACAGCCCGCCGCGCTGCGCGCGCCGCAGCCGGACCTTGATGCCGTGCCTCGCCGCCAGGCGGCCCACCACGAACAAGCCCATCCGCCGGGACACCGCGACGTCGATCACCGGCGGGTTGTCGAGGCGCCAGTTCGCGTGGGCTAGCTCCTGCTCGGGGATGCCGAGCCCTTCGTCGGTGATCTCGATCAGTATCCCGCCGCTGGTGAGCCGCTGCCCGGCGACGTGCACCTGAGTGTCCCGGCGGGAGAACGTCGCCGCGTTCTCCACGAGTTCCGCCGCCAGGTGCACCACGTCGCTCGCGGCGCGTCCGGCGATGAGGAGCCCCGACTGCACGTTGAGGGTGATCCGGTCGTACTGCTCGATCTCGGAGACCGCCGCGCGCAGCACGTCGACCAGCACCACGGGCTGAGTCCACTTGCGCGGGGCCTCGTGCCCGGCGAGCACCAGGAGGTTCTCCGAGTTGCGGCGCATCCGGGTCGCGAGGTGGTCAAGGCGGAACAGGCTGCTCAGCCGGCTTTCATCCTGCTCGCTCTGCTCAAGCGACTCGATGATGCCGAGCTGCCGCTCGATCAGCGTCTGGCTGCGCCGGGACAGGTTCACGAACATGGCGTTCAGGTTGGCCCGCAGGATTGCCTCGTCGCCCGCGAGCCGGGCGGCCTCGCTGTGCACGTGGTCGAACGCGCGGGCCACCTCGCCGATTTCGTCGGTCGAGTCGATGTCGATCGGCTCTACCTGGACGTTCCCGGCCGTTCCGTCGCTTTCGGACAGGCGCCGGACCATCTCGGGCAGGCGGCGGCTCGCCACGTCGAGGGCATCCGCGCGCAGCCTGCGCAGCGGGACGATCATGGAGCGGGCCATGACAATCGTGATGACCAAGACGAGCAGCAGCAGCACGAGCACCACGATGCCGGTCAGCCTCTCCGAGCTCTGCGCGCCCTGGCGCAGCGCGGTGGCCTGCACGGTCGCCGACGTCAGCTCGCTGCTCAGGACGCCGCGCATCGCGCCGAGCGTGAACGTCATGTCGCCGTACCACGCCTGCGGGTCGCTGATCCCGTTCAGCGACTGGCCGCTGGCCTCGACGGAGTCCAGTTCGATCGCCAGCGCCGCGTCGATATCGGGTCCCGCGACGGCGTTGTTGTACTGCTGCTCCTCGGTGAGCAGCGGGGACAGGCCCGCCGGGCCGACGTACGCGGGCAGGTCGTTGGCCGCTTTCTGGAACGACGACAGGTCGCTCGTCTCACTCGACTGCGCGCCGGTCATGGCGGCCAGGGCGCCGGGCTCGAACTGCCCCTCGACCAGCCCCGCGTAGAGCACGGCCCGCTGTTGCGACGACTCCTCCTCGACCTGCGCCAGGGCTTCGATCGAGAGGACCGTCTGGGCGAGCTGCGCGCTCGGGCTGCCTGCCGCGATGTCGTTGTCGAACGCCAGCAGGGTGGCGATGACGGTGGAGTAGTGGTTGATCAGCGGGAGCGACGTGATCTCGCTGTTCGCGAGGTTCCGCAGCTCGGGGAGGGCGGACAGGCTGGCCAGGGCGGCGGACAGGTCCGCCTGGGCGGCGGCCGGGTAGGACGAGCCGATCTGCCCGGCCTGGGCGTTGACGGCGGCAATGCGCGCCGTGGTCACCGCGTACTGACTGTCCAGTGCGCTGCGGATGCGCGCGGCCTGCTGAGGCTGTCCCGTCTCGCGGGCGGCGACGTAGCCGGCGGTGAGGTCCCGCTCGTCCTGGACCGCCTCGGCGAGGGTGGTGACGTCGTTGCCGAGCACGCCGAGTTCCGCGGTGCGCGAGGCCGTGGCCGCGGTGTCGCTGGCCGCCTGCACGCGGAGGGCGCCGAACACGAGCGCCGCCACCGTGGGAACCAGGACGAGGGCGAGCACCCGCCATCGCATTCGCCAGTTCCGCAGGTACCAGGGGGGCGAAGTCCGGCTTGGCCGGGTGGCGCCACGGGGACCGGCTGGCGGCGGCGCGCCTTCCGCCGCGAGCGCTGGCACAATGCTCCGGGTGTCCTGACCGACCATCCCTGAGGACCCCTTTGCTTCCCGTTCGCGGAGTCCGCCGGACCCGGGC
>DAHWEX010000199.1 GCA_027326205.1 Actinomycetota bacterium | reverse complement strand
TGCTGACCCTGTTCGCCGGCCGCCTGGTCCAGTTGCAGGGCTTGGAGTCGGCTTACCTCAAGAAGGAAGCCAACAAGGAGAAGCTGACCAACATCATCCTGCCCGCCGAGCGCGGCACCATCTACGGCTCGAACGGGCAGGTCCTGGCGATGACCATCGAGACCTACACGGTGACCGCCGACCCGCCGCAGATCGCCGACGCCGACAAGCCGGCCGTGGCGCGGGAACTCGCCGGCCCGCTGGGAATGACCGCGGCGCAGGTGCTCTCCCTGCTCCGTTACCCGACGTCGCCGGACTACGTGAAGCTCGCGACGAACGTGTCGAGCGCGCACGGGCAGCAGATCGCCGCCCTCAACATTCCCGGCCTGGTGCTGAAGGCGAGCTTCGTCCCCGACTACCCGAACGGCACGTCGACCGCGAACGTGGTGGGACTCACCAGCGTCAACCCGCAGACGGGCGCCATCACCGGCTACGCGGGCCTGGAGGAGGAGTACAACAGCCTGCTGACCGGCAGGAACGGCAGCGAAGAGGTCGAGATGGGCCTCGACGGCGCGACGATCCCCCTGGCGGGCATCCAGGACACGCCGGCCGTGAACGGCGAGTCCATCAAGCTGACGATCAACCCCGACCTGCAGTACGAGGCGCAGCAAGCCTGCCAGCAGGAGGTCGTCAAGACCAGGGCGCAGAACTGCTCGGTCGTGGTGATGGAGCCCAAGACCGGCGCGATCCTGGCCATGGCCCAGTGGCCCAACAACGGGGACGGCTCCGACATCGCGGTCCAGAACGTGTTCGCCCCCGGGTCTACCGCCAAGGTGGTCACGGCCGCCGCCGCGTTCGAGCACAGCAGCGTAACGCCGATGACCCCGTACAACATCCCGTACGTGATCTACCGTGGCGGCCAGGCGATCCACGACGCCGAATGGTCGCCGTACGAGCGCTACACCGTCGCGGGCATCATCGCGAACTCCTCCAACGTCGGCATGTCGCAGGTGGTGCAGAGCGTCCCCGAGTCGGTTCAGTACGAATACCTGAAGAACTTCGGCCTTGACGAGCCGACGGGCCTGAACCTGCCCGGCGCGTCGCAGGGCCTGCTCAGCCCGCCGTCGCAGTGGGCCGCCGACGAGCGCTACACCCTGGCCTACGGCCAGGGCATCGCGGTCAACGCCGTGCAGATGGCCAGCGTGTACGCGACGATCGCCAACAACGGGGTTCGCGTCCAGCCCACGCTCATCGCGGGGACCTACAACGCGGCGGGCCAGTACGCGGCGGCCAAGCCGTCGCCCTCGAGGCGGGTCATCCAGCCGAAGACGGCCAGGGAGCTGATCCAGATCCTGCAGCAGGTGCCCGGCGTGGACAACCAGGCGAACCAGCGGTGGGGCGACATCGCCGGCTACGCGATCGCGGCCAAGACCGGCACCTCGAACGAACCCTCGTCCAACCCCAAGAAGCCCTGCCCCGCGTCCAACGCGGAGTGCGTCTACGGGTCGAGCTACATCGGCATGGCGCCGGGCAACGGCCCCCGGGTCGTCGTCGCGGTGAACGTGCAGGAGCCGGCCACGCAGACCGACTACTACGGTGACGAGGTGGCGGGCCCGGTCTTCTACAGCGTGATGAATTTCGCGCTGCAAACCCTGCAGATCCAGCCGCAACCCGGACTGGTCGCCCCGTATGTTCGACTCAATGCCCCCTGATTTTGGATACCCTCTGGGCGTGATCCGTCCCGAACGCCTCGTGCCGCGCCCGCTGTCCGGGCTCGCCGAGCTACTCGGCGTGGGAAGAACGCAGGGCATCCGCGACGAGGCGGGTGTGCTCTCTGGCGTCACCCTTGACTCCCGGGCCGTGCGGCCGGGCGACCTGTACGCGGCGCTGCCCGGCACGCGCACGCACGGGGCCGTCTACAGCGAGCAGGCGGTGGCCGCCGGGGCGGTCGCCATCCTGACCGACCCCGACGGCCGCGACCGGGCCGCCCGCACCGGCGTCCCCGTCTTCGTGGTGTCCAGCCCGCGCGAGCGCCTCGGCGACGTCTCCTGCTGGATCTACGGCGACCCGTCGCACCGGATGACGATGATCGGCGTGACCGGCACCAGCGGCAAGACCACGACCAGCTACCTGTGCGAGGCGGGGCTGCGTGCCGCCGGGCACACGGCCGGCCTGATCGGCGGGGTGGAGATCAAGGCCGGCCAGCAGGTGGTCAAGGCGTCGCTGACCACGCCGGAGGCGCCAGACCTGCAGGCGCTGCTCGCGGTCATGGCCGAGCGCGGCGTCACGGCGGCCGCGATGGAGGTCTCCAGCCATTCCCTGGCACTCGGCCGGGTGACGGGCACCCGCTACGGCGTCGCCGTGTTCACCAACCTCTCCCAGGACCACCTGGACTTTCACGCCGGGTTCGAGGACTATTTCCGCGCCAAGGCGAAGCTGTTCACCCCGGCGTACGCGGCTGTCGGCGTGGTGAACGTGGCCGACCGGTACGGCAGGCGGCTCGTGGCGGAGGCGTCGATCCCGATCACGACGTTCTGCGCTGACGCGGCCTCGGGGGCCTACGCGCAGGCGGAGTGGCGCGCGGCCGATGTGCGCTGCGGCGCGGACGGGTCGACCTTCCGGGTCGTCGGCCCCGGCGGCGTCGAGGCGGACGCGTCCGTCACGCTGCCGGGCGCGTTCAACGTCGCCAACGCCCTGGGCGCGATCGTGGCGCTCGTCGAGGCGGGCGTCGACCTGGCCGACGCGGTCCACGGCGTCGGTGCCTGCCCCGGCGTGCCCGGGCGCCTGCAGCGGGTGCCGGGCCAGGCGGGCGGCCCGGACGCGTTCGTCGACTACTCGCACAAGCCGGGGGCGGTCGAGGCGGTCCTCAGCGCGCTTCGCCCGGTCACCAGCGGGGAACTGATCGTGGTGCTCGGCTGCGGCGGGGACAGGGACCGGGGCAAGCGGCCGCTGATGGGCGCCGCCGCGGTCCGGCTCGCCGACGTGGCGGTCTTCACGAGCGACAACCCGCGTTCCGAGGATCCGCTGGCGATCCTCGGCGAAATGCTGCACGGAGTACTCGGGGTCCCGCAGGGGGAGCGGGCCCGGCTGATCATCGAGCCGGACCGGGCCGCGGCGATTGAGCTCGCCGCGGGCCTGGCCGGTAAGGGGGACGTGCTGCTCGTGGCAGGCAAGGGACACGAGACCGGCCAGTACGTCGGGGGCGTCGTGCTGCCGTTCGACGACGCGGTGGTGAGCGCCGCGGCCCTGGCCCGGCACTCCGCCCACGGGGGCACGGCATGATCCGGCTCTCCGTCGCGGAGATCGCCGCTTACACCGGCGGCACCGTCACCGGCGGCCCAGTCTCCGGCGGCCCGCGCGCGGCCGACGTCACCGGCCCGGTCGTGATCGACTCGCGGCAGGCAGTCCCGGGGGCGCTGTTCGCCGCCCTGCCGGGCGAGCACGTCGACGGCCACGACTACGCGGCCGCCGCCGTGGCCAGGGGCGCGTCCGCGATCCTCGCCGCCCGCCCGCTCCCGGCGGTCGCTGCGCCGGTGATCGTGGTCGCGGACGTGACCCTCGCCCTCGGCGCGCTGGCGCGGGCCGTGCTCGGCCTGCTGCCCGGTGTGACGGTCGTCGGGATCACCGGGAGCTCGGGGAAGACCTCGACCAAGGACCTCACCGCCCAGGTCGTCGAGCGCCTCGGCCCGACCGTCGCGCCCGAGGGCTCGCTCAACAACGAGATCGGCCTGCCGCTGACCGTGCTGCGGGCCGACTCCTCGACCAGGTACCTGATCCTTGAGATGTCCGCGCGCGGCATCGGGCACATCGCCTACCTCGCCGGCATCGCGCCGCCGAAGATCTCCGTCGTGCTCAACGTCGGCCGTGCGCACGCGGGCGAGTTCGGCTCGGTCGACGCCGTGGCCAAGGCCAAGGGCGAGATCGTCGAGGCGCTCCCGCCCGCCGCGGCCGGCGGCGTGGCGGTACTCAACGCCGACGACCCCAACGTCGCGGCGATGGCCGCCCGCACCGGCGCCCGCACCGTGTTTACCAGCACGGGGTTTACCAGCACGGGGTTTACCGGCACGGGGTCCACTAGCACGGGGCCGGCCGGACCGGAGACCGCCAGCGTGCCCCCCGGGCGCGCGGCGGACTTCACGGCCGGCGGCGTCACCCTCGACGACCTGGGCCGCGCCTCGTTCACGCTGCGCACCCCGGCGGGCAGCGCCCCGGTCTCGCTGACCCTGCACGGCGCCCACCACGTGGCCAACGCGCTGGCCGCGGCCGCGGTCGCCGCCGAGCTCGGCATGGACACCCGTGCGATCGCGGACGCGCTGACCGCCGCGACCGTGCGCAGCGGGAAGCGGATGGAACTCACGCGACGCCCGGACGGGGTGCTCGTGGTGAACGACGCGTACAACGCGAACCCGGACTCGACCAGGGCCGCCATCGAGGCGCTGGCGCACCTCGCCCAGCAGGGAACCGGCAGGCGCGGCATCGCCGTCCTCGGCTATATGGCCGAGCTCGGCGACATCGCGGCGGAAAGCCACGAAGAGGCGGGCCGGCGCGCCGCCCAGGCCGGGGCGGCGGTCGTCATCGCCGTCGGCGCCGAGGCCGCACCTATCCTGGACGGGGCGCGGTCGGTCGGCGGCTGGCCAGGCGAGGCGGTCGCCGCGGCCGACCCGAAGGCCGCCGTGGCGGCGCTGCGTAACCGGTTGCGGCCCGGTGACGTCGTACTAGTGAAGGCATCGAAGGCCGCCGGCCTGTGGGAAGTGGCGGACGGCCTGCTCGCGGAGGATGACCAGTGAAGACGATCCTGCTGGCGGGCGCGATCTCGATGATCGTCGCGCTGCTCGGCACCCGGCCGACGATCACCGTGCTGCGCAAGCGCAAGCTCGGCCAGCAGATGAGGCTCGAAGGAGCCCAGGCCACGCCCGCGCTGAGCAAGAGCGGCACGCCGGCGATGGGCGGCATCGTCATCATCATCGCCTCGCTGACCGGGTACGTGCTCGGGCACTGGCTCACCGATGACCCGATGACGATCTCCGGCGTCCTCGTGCTGTTCCTGATGACCGGCCTCGGCTTCGTCGGGTTCGTCGATGACTACCTCAAGGTGTTCGTGAAGCGCAGCCTGGGCCTGCGCAGCGGCCAGAAGCTCGTCGGGCAGACCATCGTCGGCGTGATCTTCGCGGTGCTCGCGATCCACTTCCCCGACGGCTACGACCTGACCCCCGCGTCGACGCACCTGTCGTTCCTCACCGACTTCGGTGTCTCGATCGGCGCGGTGCTGTTCGTGGTCTGGGTGCTGCTCCTGGTGCTCGGGACGTCCAACGGGGTGAACCTCACCGACGGCATGGACGGCCTCGCGACCGGCTCGTCGATCCTCGTGCTCGCGGCCTACGTGATCATCGGGAACTGGCAGGGCCGCAACGACTGCACCACCGCCCTGGCCCAGAACTGCTACGACGTTCGCGACCCGTACGACGCGGCGGTGGTCGCGGCGGTCGTGATGGGCGCCTGCTTCGGCTTCCTGTGGTGGAACGCGCCGCCCGCGAAGATCTTCATGGGCGACACCGGCTCCCTGGCCCTGGGCGGCGCGATCGTCGGCCTGGCGATCATTACCAGGACCGAGCTCCTCCTGCTACTCCTCGGCGGCCTGTTCGTGATCATCACGATGTCGGTCGTGATCCAGGTCGGCGTGTTCAAGGTCACCAAGTGGCGGATGGGCAAGCCGTACCGGGTCTTCAGGATCGCGCCGCTGCATCATCACTTCGAACAGGTCGGCTGGGCGGAAACCACCGTCGTGGTCCGCTTCTGGCTCATCGCGGGCATGTTCGTCGCCCTGGGCCTCGGCATCTTCTACGTCGGCTGGTTCCCCAACAAGTTAGGGGCGGGCCTCCAGGGCGGCGCCGATGTCGGCCAGCAGGTCCGCGACGGGCTCGATGCCGCAGGACAGGCGGATCAGGGTGTCCGGGGCCGTCTCGGCGGGCCAGCGGGCGCGGCGCTCCCAGGACGACTCGACGCCGCCGAAGCTCGTGGCCGGGACGATCAGCCGGCTCGCCGCGACGACCGCGTCGGCGTCGGCGGCGCCGCCCGCGATCTCGAACGACAGCAGCGGGCCGAAGCCGCGCGGCATCTGCGCGACGGCCGCGGGCGACGCGGGCAGCCCCGGGTAGTGGACCGCGGTCACGCGCGGGTGGGCCGCGAGGAACCCGGCGACGGCCAGGGCGGTCGCCGACGCGCGCGAGATCCGCAGGTCCAGGGTCTTCAGGCCGCGCAGCACCAGCCAGCTCTCGAACGGGCCGGGGATCGCGCCGCCGTCGGTCCGCCAGGAGCGCACCGCGGCGGCCAGGCCGGCGTCCCGGGTCACCACCGCGCCGCCGAGCACGTCCGAGTGCCCGGACACGGACTTGGTCAGCGAGTACACCGAGGCGACCGCGCCGAAGTCCAGCGGCTTCTGCAGCAGCCCGGTCGCCACCGTGTTGTCCGCCACCATGGGGGCCCCGGCCGCGGCGGCCAGCGACGCCAGCGCGGCGAGGTCGGCGACGCGCAGCAGCGGGTTCGTCGGCGTCTCCGCCCACAGCACGGCGGGCCCGGCGGCGAGCGCCGCGGCGACCGCGCCGAGGTCGAGCAGGTCAACCGCCACCGCCCGGGCCCCGTGCGGCCGCAGCCGCCCGGCCAGGGCCCGCGTGTTGTAGTAGCCGTCGGCGGGGAACACGATCGCCTCCCGGCCCTGCGCCAGCGCGAGCATCAGCGCCATCGACGCCGCCTGCCCCGACGCGAACGTCACCGCCTGCGCGCCCGGCCCCTCGAGCACGGCGAGCGCGGACTCGACGGCGCTCCAGCCGGGATTCTCGTTGCGGCCGTACCCAGGCCCGTTCCCCGGCTCGCCCTGCGACACGTACACGCTGGCCGGCAGCAGCGGCGGCCCGAGCGGCGCCCCCGCCTCCCGCGACGTCCCCCCGTGCACGAGCAGCGACTCGACCGCGAATTCAAGATCCATAACCCCATCATCCCGGACCGCCGCCGCCCCAGCCGCGCGAGCCCTCGCGCGTGTCCCGCCCCCGCCCGCTGGGCCTCCGGCGCCCTGCCGGGCCTTCCGTATCCCGCTTGGCTCCGGCGCCGGCCTTCTCCCCGCCCTGTCTCCGTGGCCTGCCAGGCTCGCCGAGCTGACGGGAGGCGAACTTATGACCCATAGTGCGTAAATATTTTTGAATTATCTTGTTGAGCTTTTCCTGATTGGCCTTCCCTGGTGGGTGGCACCGAGTTCGCCGCGGGCGTCCCGCCGGCCCGTGGCGCGCTGGCGCTCGACCAGGCGGGCCGGCAGGCCGGAGCGCCTGCCGGCTTCCCGGCGGCGGTCTTCGCGCTCGCGGGCGTGCCGGCCCCCGATGTTGCCGATTGATTACCCTGAGTAACTCTTTTTTTGCGCGCCCAGTGAGATGACCTGCGCGAAGCCGGGGCAAGGTGCGCGCCGGGGGCGAGGCGGACGTAAGCGGATAACAGCAAGGATTACCGGGTGCCGGGCGGTGCGCCCGGCGGGCACAATAGAGACCGTGCGGGTCGCGATCCTTGGGCCACTTGAGGTCTACGACGACGAAGGCGCCGCCGTCCCCGTGGCGGGGGCGCGGCTGCGTGGCCTGATCGCCCGGCTGGCGCTGGCGGGCGGGCAGCCGGTGAGCACCGGCGCGCTCGCCGCGGCCGTCTGGGAAGGCGAGCCGCCCGCCGACGTCGCGAACGCGCTGCAGGCGCTGGTTTCGCGCGCCCGCCGGGCGCTGGGCGGCGCGGCGGCCGTGGAGCAGTCGGCGGCCGGCTACCGGCTCGCGGTCCTGCCCGCCGAGGTGGACGCGCTGCGGTTCGAGCGACTCGTCGCAGAAGGGGCCGTCACCGAGGCCCTGGCGCTGTGGCGCGGGCCCGCGCTCGCGGACGCCGGGGACTTCGCCGGGCCGTTCGCCCGCCGCCTCGAGGACCTGCGCCTCGACGCCACCGTCGCCCTGCTCACCCGGGAGGTCAACGGCGGTGCCGCGCGCGTCGGCGAACTCGAGGCGCTCGTCGCGGCCCACCCGCTGCACGAGAAGCTCACCGGGCTGCTGATGCGCGCGCTCGCGGCGACCGGACGGCAGGCGGACGCCCTCGCCGCCTACGAGGCGCTGCGCGCCCGGCTCGCCGACGAACTCGGCATCGACCCCGGCCCGCCGCTGCGGGAAGTGCACCTTGAGGTGCTGCGCGGCGAGGCCGCCGCGGCGCCGGTGCCCCCGGCCCGCGTTCCCACGAACCTGCGGGCGCAGCTCACGAGCTTCGTCGGCCGGGCCGGGGAAGTGAAACGGGTGCGGCAGGCGCTGGAGCGCGGCCGCCTCGTGACGCTGGTCGGCCCCGGCGGAGCGGGCAAGACCCGGCTGGCCGCCGAGGTCGCCGCTGACGTGCGCGACTCCGGGCTGCGTAACACCGGGCTGCGTAACACCGGGCTGCCCGAGACCGGGGCCGACGACGCGCCGGACGGAATCTGGATCGTCGAGCTCGCCTCGGTCACCGACGCCGCCGACGTGCCGAAGGCGGTCCTCGACGCGATCGACCTGCGCGAGGCTCGCCGGCTGCCGGACGGCTCGCAGCGGGTCCCCAGCCGCGACGCGCGCACCCGGCTGCTTGAGGGGCTGGCCGACACGAGCGCCCTCCTCGTCCTCGACAACTGCGAGCACCTCATCGACGCGTGCGCCCACCTCGCCGACGCGCTGCTCGCCCATGCCCCGCGGCTGCGGATCATGGCGACGAGCCGGGAGCCGCTCGGCATCACCGGCGAGTCGCTGTTCGTCGTCCCGCCGCTGGACGAGGATCCCGCGGTGCGGCTGTTCGCCGACCGGGCGGCAGCGGTCAGCCCCACGTTCACCCTCGACGGTGCGACCCGGCCGCAGGTCACCGACATCGTCCGGCGGCTTGACGGCCTGCCGCTGGCGATCGAGCTCGCCGCCGCCCGGCTGCGGACGCTGCCGCTCGCCGAGATCTCCCGGCGGCTGGCGGACCGGTTCCGGCTGCTGACCGGCGGCAGCCGCACCGCCTTGCCGCGGCACCGCACGCTGCGCGCCGTCGTCGAGTGGAGCTGGGACCTGCTCGCCCCCGCCGAGCGGCTGCTCGCCGAGCGGTTTTCCGTCTTCCCCGCCGGAGCGACCCAGGCCGCGGTCGCCGCGGTGTGCGCCGATGGCGAGCTGGCCGCGGCAGCGGCCGATGAGCTGAGCTCTTCCCTGGTCGACAAGTCGCTGCTGCAGCCGCTGGCCGATGGCGCGCGGCTGCGGATGCTGGAGACCATCCGCGAGTACGGCGCGGAGCGGCTGGCGGAACGCGGCGAAACCGGCGAGTGGCGCAGGCGGCACGCGGCGTACTACACGGCCCTGATGAGCGAGGCGGCGCCCAAGCTGCTCACCCGCGACCAGCTGAGCTGGCTGGCGCAGGTGCGCGACGACCGCGCCAACATCCTCGCCGCGCTGCGCTACTGGTGCGACGCCGGCGAGGCAGAGCGCGCCCTCGGCCTGGCGGTGTCGCTGTCCATCACGGCGCTGCTGCTCGGCAACGACTCGGACACCGCGGAATGGATCGGCGAGGCTCTCGCGGTGCCCGGCGGGGCGGACGCGGGCCTGCGGACCATCGCCGAGGGCCTCTACACGCTGACCAGCTTCATGGGCGCGGACGGCGGGGAGCGGGAGGGCGTGGGCGATCCGGGGCTGGCCGGGCGCCTCGCCGCGCTCGACATCGAGCGGTACCCCGTCGCCGGGCTGCTGCGCCCGGTGTACGCGCTGTTCAGCAAGGACGACGAGCTGGTGCACCAGTACCTTGACCAGGCGCGGACCGGGCAGGACGCGTGGCTTGTCGCCACGTCGTGGATGATGACCGCGAGCATGGCGGAAAACGACGGGAAGCTCGGGGAAATGCGCTCCGCCGCCGACGAGGCGGTGCGCCGGTTCCGGGTGCTCGGCGAGCGCTGGGGGCTGTCCAGCGCGCTGCGGACCCTGGGCGACGCGCTGATGATCGAGGGTGACCTGGACGGCGCCGAAGCCGCCTTCGCCGAGGCGGGCCGCCTGCTCGCGGAGCTCGGGCACCGCGAGGACCTGGCCCAGCTCAACCTGCGCCTCGCCGAGCTGGCCACCCGGCAGGGGGATCTGGACAAGGCCCGTGAACTGTCCGCGGCGGCCCGGTCGATGGCCGAGTCGGCTGGCTCGCCCATCGACAAGGGCATCGCCGCGGCGTGGTGGGCGGCCGCCGAGGTCGCCCGGGGAAACATCGACGCGGCCCGCCCGCTGCAGGCGGCCGCGGAGGGGCAGCTCGCGAAGTTCCGGCCCGCGCACCCGGTCCGCGGGCACCTCGAGGCCATGGTGGCGGGCACGAGCGCGCTGATCGCCGTCGCGGACAAGGACCTGACCGCGGCGCGCGAGCAGGCCATCCGCTCCTACCGGGCCGCGGTCGTCGCGCGGGACATGCCGCTGCTCGCCATGGCCACGGGCGCGGTCGCCGAACTCGCCGTCGCGCTCGGCCTGCCGGAGCGGGCCGCCGAACTGCTTGGCGCCAGGACCGTCGTGCGCGGCGGCGCCGACCCGACCGACCCGACGACGGTGAAGCTGGAGCCGCTGCTGTGCGCCGCCCTGGGGGAGCGGTTCGCGGCCTGCTACGACGCGGGCAGGGCGCTCGACCGCCAGACGGCGGTCGAGCGCCTCGACCCGGCACTGCTCGATCAGGTCCGGCGGATGTAGGCGCGCAGCGCGAGCGGGAAGAACACCACGAGCAGCCCGGCGACCCACGCGAGCGTCCACCCGACATCGGCGGCGACCGGCCCGCCGGTCAGCAGCCCGCGCACCGAGCTGACCAGGTGCGAGATCGGGTTCACCTTCACGAACGCCTGCAGCCAGCCGGGCATCGTCGAGGCCTTCACGAACGTGTTGCTGCCGAACGAGAGCGGCAGCACAAGCAGCATCATCAGCCCCTGCACCGATCCGGAGGTCCGCACCTTCATGCCGACCCACACCGAGACCCAGGCGAACGCGAGGGCGAAGCAGATCGACAGCCCGACCGCGCCGAGCAGCGCCAGCGGGCTGGTCTGCACGCGGAACCCGAGGAGGTAGCCGAACCCGATGCTGATCACGCAGACCATCAGGTAGCGGAAGAACTCCGCGAGCACGGCGCCCACCAGCGGTATCGCCCGCCCGATCGGCAGCGACCTGAACCGGTCGAACACGCCGTTGGCGATGTCGGCGTTCATGTTCTGGCCGATCGCGATGGAGCTCATCGCGAGCGTCTGCCCGAGCATGCCCGGCAGCAGGAACTGCAGGTACTGGTGGCGCGAGCCGCCGCCGAGCGAGCCGCCGAGCGCGCCACCGAAGACGTAGTAGAACAGCAGCAGGAAGATGACCGGCTGGAGCGTCACGTCGAGCAGCTGCTCGGGCGCGCGCATGATCTTGATCATGTTCCGCTTGGCCAGCACCAGCGCGTACCGCAGCTGGCGGAACTGGCGCGGCCGCCGCGCCGGGACCGCGATCGCCACCGCGGTCATGCCGCCACCTCCCGCGCCCCGTGGCTGATAACACCGCGCGCGTCGTCACCGGAGCGGGTCCCGGTGAGCGTGAAGAACACCTCGTCGAGCGACGGCAGGTGCAGGGAGAACTCCTCCGCCGCGATCCCGGCCGCGCGCAGCCTGGCCACCACGTCGGGCAGCACGTCGTCGCCGTCCACGCCGATGGTCACCGCGCCCCGCCCGTCGGCCTCCGG
>DAHWEX010000188.1 GCA_027326205.1 Actinomycetota bacterium | reverse complement strand
ACCCGCCAACCCGTTTCCCAAGATCGATTGTCGGACCTAAACCGTAGGCTGGTGTGGCCCCCGGGCGGGTGGGGACTGAGAAGGAACTTACCGGTCTGGGTTTTCTGGGCCGAGGCGCCGGCAGCGCGCTCAGAAGGCCGGCGGCAGTCCGGCCCGGCCCTGGGCGCGGCCGGCCGTGGCGGCGGGCACGCGGGTCGCCGGGTCGAGCGCGTTGACGCCGATCGCGGCGACCGACGCCTCGTCGGGCGAGATCAGGGTGACCGTCGCCCCGCCGTCCTTAAGCCCGCTCAGCGCCTCGCTCAGCGGCGTGAAGGTGGGGAGCGGCGAGTCCATGCCCATCGGCGAGATCACGATGATCCGCTCCGCCCCGGCGGCGAGGTCGGCGTTGTCGGCCGACCGCACCCCGCCGTCCATGTAGCGGCGGCCGCCGATCGTCACCGGCGGCCAGACACCGGGCACCGCCGCGCTCGCGGCCACCGCCTCGACCAGGCTGATGCCGGACGCCGCGTCGAAGACCGTGAGCTCACCGGAGGTGCAGTCGACCGCGGTCAGCCGCGTCGGCCGGACCGGCCAGTCGCGAGACGGCAGCCGGGACTCGATCACCGCGAGCCGGTCCGCCTCCGGCACGGTCCGCGCGTCGAGCGCGAACCGGCCGAAGTTGCGCAACTGCTCCGTCTGGGTCATCGACGCGGACATATACGGCTGCAGGTCGGCGGCGAACTTCGCCCAGTCGATCTCCGCCATCAGCTCCCGGGACTGCAGCGCCGGGTCGACCTGCCGCGCGAACAGCTCCTCCAGGGACAGGCCGCTGCCGAGCTGCGCGGCCACGGTCGCCCCGGCCGACGTCCCGATCAGCATGTCTGACCCGGCCGTCACGTCCTGCCCCGCCTCGGCGAGGCCGGCCAGCAGCCCCGTCATCCACGCGATCCCCGCGACCCCGCCCCCGCCAAGCACCAGCACCTGTCCGCTCATAGCGAGTCACGCTAGCACGGCGGCCCCGTCGGCCCGGCTGGCCTGGGCCCAGGCCAGCCGGGCCGACGGCGCGGTCGGCGGGCGCGCCGCCGGCGCTGTCGTAGCCGCTCATGCCGCGCCGCCGGCGCGGCGGTCTCCTCACCGTGCCCCGGCTCCCGCGGTGAGGAGAGGCACCGGGCTACGCTGGGCGGTATGACTGCTAGTGCCCTGATCCCGTCGTCCGCGCGATCGCTGCCCCTGGCCGTGGCGGCCAAGGGGGCCCGGATCTACGACGAGGCCGGCCTTGACTACATCGACGCCTCGTCCGGTCCGCTCGCCGTCACCCTCGGGCACGGGCACCCGCGGGTGCTCGCGGCCATCGCCGACCAGTTCAACGCGGTCGACTACGCGCACCGGACCCAGTTCAGGAACCCGGCGGCCGAGCGGCTGGCCGTGCTGGTGGCGGAGCGGCTCGGCGGCGACCTCGGCCACGTCATGTTCGTGAGCGGCGGATCCGAGGCGAACGAGATCGCGATGAAGTTCGCCCACATGTACTGGGCCGCCCGGGGCCTGCCGGACAAGCACCTGTTCGTCTCCAGCTCCGTCAGCTACCACGGCAACACGGCCGGCGCGCTCGGCGCCTCCGGACAGCCGCGGTACGCGGCGAACTACCGGCCGCTCGTGCGCGCCGGGGAGACGATCACCGCACCGCAGGTCTACCGGCTGGCCGTGCCGGAGGGGAGCAGCGCGGGCGCTCAGTGCATCGCACGGCTCCGTTCGGAATTCTCCCGGCTCGACCTGCGCCGCACCGCGGCGGTCCTGTTCGAGGGGATCGGCGGGTCAGGCAGCGGGGCGCTCGTCCCGCCGCCCGGCTTCCTCGAAGAGCTCCGCGCGCTCTGCGACGCCCACGATGTGCTGTGGATCAGCGACGAGGTCATGTCGGGCTTCGGGCGCACCGGGAAGTGGTTCGCGTTCCAGCACTCCGGCGCGGTCCCGGACATCGTCACCTTCGCCAAGGGCGCGGGCGGCGGGGCCGTGCCGCTCGGCGGCGCGGCCCTGTCCCGTAAGGTCTGGGGCGAGATCAGCGCCGTCTACCCGGCCATGAGCGGCGGGCACACGTTCACCAACGCGCCGCTCGCCTGCGCGGCCGGCATCGCGACCATCGAGGCGCTGGAGGAGGAGCACCTGCTGCCCCGGGTCGCCGCCCAGGGGGCCTGGCTGGGGGCGCGGCTGCGCGCCCTGCGGGCCGAGTTCCCGTTCGTCGGCGACGTCCGGGGCGCCGGGTACCTGTGGGGCGTGGAGTTCGCCGACCCCGTGACGGCGGAGCCGCCCGACCCGGCGCTCGACGTCACCGGCAAGGCGGTCGCCGCGGCGGCGGCCAGCCGGCTGATCGTCTACCCGGCTCGCTACTGCGTCGACGGCACGCGCGGCGACGCGATCCTCATCGGTCCCCCCTTGACGGCCACCGACGAGGAACTAGACGAGCTCCTCGCCCGCCTGCACGCGACGCTGGCCAGCCTGGCGCCGCTGTTCCCCGCACCCTAGCTGCCCCGGTAGGTCGAGTACGCGAACGGGGACAGCAGCAGCGGGACGTGGTAGTGCCCGGACGGTGTCCCGCCGGCCGGGTCCCCGATCGTGAACGCGACCGCGACCTCGGGGTAGAACGACTGGACCGCGCGGGCCGCGAAGTACGCGCCGGTCCCGAACGTCAGGCAGTACGTCCCCGGGGCGGCGTCGGCGAGGAAGCGGTGCCGGCCGTCGGCGTCGGTGACCCCGGACTCGACATCGAGCCAGGCGATCTCTAGCCGGGACAGCGTGACCGAGATGCCGGTCCCCGGGATGCCCAGGCTGGCGTCGAGGACGTGGGTGGAGATCGTCATGCGGACAGCGCCTTCCGGACGCGCAGGACGGTGATCTCGCGCAGTTCGCGCGCGGCGGCCAGCCGTTCGGCCGCCGCGTCGTTCCTCAGCCGCTGTTCCAGCGCGGCCAGCAGCTCCGCCCCGCCGCGGCCGGCGGCGCAGATCAGGAACGCGTGGCCGAAGCGTTCCTCGTACGCGGCGTTGCCCGCCGCCAGGGCCGCCCGCGTGTCGTCGCCCACGCCGGACTGCTCGGCAGCGGACTGCCCGGATACCCGGGCGCCGATACGCGGGTGCCCGTCCATCGCCTCCAGCACGTCTGCCCAGGTCAGCGAGTCGAACACGCGCGCAACGGCGGCCACGGCCGCGGCTGGCGACGCATACGGCCGGCCGGCCGCCATCGTCGCGGCGAACCGCCGCGACGAGCAGCAGGCGAGCATCGCGGACACCGCCTCCGGTTCGGGCGCCGCGTTGAACGCTGCCAGGGTCACCGGGGCCTCCTGGGGCACGAGGGTTTGCCGCATGAGCAAAGCTTTCCCACGGTGCCCATCGAAATGCGGCGCCGCACGAAATGCGACGTAACGCGGAGCTATTCGTTTTGTAGCTTCCGCTAAACATGCGCGGGCTACCGTAACGCGGGTCGCTTAGCGGGAGGTGCTCGTGCAGGTCGGTGAATTCCTTGACAGGGCAGCGGAAGCTGGTCCGCCGTTGCACGCGGCGCTGCTGGCCAGCGTGCCGACGCCGGTACTGCGCTCGCTGCGGGACCGGCTCCTCGGGCCGCTGCGGGAGTACGACGACGTGCACAACGCCGAGCTGATGACCACCTTGACCGCGTTCCTCGCGTGCGACGGGTCGTGGTCGGCCTGCGCGTCGCGGCTGTACGTGCACGTGAACACCGTCCGCTACCGGATCGGCCGGGTCGAGGCCCTGACCGGCCGCGACCTGTCCGCGCTCGCGGACCGTGTCGACTTCTTCCTCGCCCTGTGGGAGGCCTGACCGGCGTCGCGAAGCCGCCGCATTTCCGTCGGTCCTGGCGGGCCTGATAAGACCGCGATTTTTGCGATCAGG
>DAHWEX010000024.1 GCA_027326205.1 Actinomycetota bacterium | reverse complement strand
ACAAGCCAGTCCCTTCGCTCCGCCCCCACCGCATCAAGCAGGAGTTTCACCGCTACTACGAACTGGTCCGCCTGCGCGCCCACGCAACGGTACTCAATTCCTCGCGATTCAGACGCTTGGAACTCTCCCTCTCGCCGCACTTTCCAAGGCGGCAGTATCGGGGCGCGCTATCCCACGTTCCGCACGAAAGCCGCAGTCCAGGCTCGCGCCACCTCTGCGCCGGGCACCACCTGGCCAGTAATCGGGTAACCGCCAGGCTCATCCCGGGCCAAGCTGTAACACCCGGTTCCGATGCCACTTCTCTAAATAACGACGCTATCAAACGGTGAATCCCTCACGGGACTTTCAATGCAACGCCTTCCTGGACCCCACCTGACGCATCTTGTGCGCCTTTTCCCTCATCGCTCACCACGACGGTATTCAGCCAACGCAGCAGAGGGCGGTTTGAAGCCTCCCCCCGAAGGGCGGCTCCGAAGGGCCTGCAATCCTTCATCTCTCGTGCAGCACCGCTTTCAACTGCCTATCGCATCAGGCAGCCTCCAGCGTTCGTGGCACACCGGCTTTTTTCAAGAACTCGACCTGCATCTTGAGTTCCCGGATTTCCCGCTCGGACTCACGCAGTCGCACGCGCTCGCTGACGGTAATGGGCGGTTCCTCGCCGGCATGGTCACGGCGGTATGCGCTCACCCAGTTACCGAGTGTGCCTTCGTTTATTCCGAGCTCCTTGGCTACTCTGGCGATCGGGCGCGAAGTCTCGATCACCATTTTCACGGCTTCATCCTTGAATTCGGACGAGAAGCTCTTGTTCATTCGCGGCAAAATTCCCTACCTTCCGGACGGTCATCCTAGCCTCGATCTTTCACGCTGCTGAGGCGTCTGTCTGAACGGTGCGATGAGTGCCTTCGGGAGCGATTTTCCGGTGTCGGGGCATGCTGGTGGGCCGGCTGTCGGGCCGGGTGGCCGGGGGTTCCACGGGCCCCGTGGGCTCCTTCCTCGGTCGCAGGGACGGGTTTCGCTGGTCAGGTGGGGTGCGGGAGGGCCTGGATGCGCTTCCAGGCGGTGATGATCGCTGCGGCCCAGGGCCAGGAGGCTGCGATCTTGAGGGTCTTGCGGCGCCCGCCGCGCACGAGCCGGGCGGCTGCGTGGAACACGCGGTAGCGCAGGGTCTTCGGCTCTGCTCTCGCGAGCTTGCCGTCCAGGGCGAGGTGCCGGAGCCAGGACAGCAGGATGCAGGCGGTCATGGAGGCGTCCAGCCACGCCTTGTTCAGCCCGTAGTCACGGCTGGGAAAATGCCCGAGCCCGGTGTCCTTGCCGGTGCGGATCACGTCCTCGACGCGGGCGTGGACGCGGTGGCCTGCGTCGGTGTAGGCGCACTGGCCGCGCCAGCCTTTCGTGTCCTCGGGCAGGTTCGTCGCCCACAGGGTGTAGCGCCACCCGTCGCGGGTCTCGAACAGGGTGAGCTGCGCGCCGGGGCGGGGGCGCTCGCGGCGGGCGAAGACCCTCATCTTCTTCGGCCAGGCCTTGAGCCGGTCGCCGTCCGGGCCCTTGCGCGGCAGTCCGGTCAGCTCGGTGACGTGCGCTTCCTCTATCCGGCAGGCGCGGTGCCCGCACCTGCCGTTCGCGCAGGCCGCCTCGGAGCGGCGCTCGCGGACTTTCCCGTCCGCGTCGACCGCGGCTTCCCATGCGGTCTCCGGGACCAGGGCGAGGGCGGTGCGCTCCCGCTCGGCGAGCGCCCAGCCGACGGGGTAGGCAAGCTCGTACCCGCGGCGGCTCGCGAGCTTGTCCAGGCGCTTGACCAGGTCGTGGCTGGCGCCCGCGCCGTCGCGGGTGACATCAGCTTCCGCCGGAACTGCGGTGGCAGCGCGGCGATCGCCTCGTCGAGGAGCCTGAGATGGTCCGCGGCCGTGTTCGGCCCGGCGGGTCTCGGCCGCATCATCCACGCGAGCGGCTCGCGCACGTTGTCGCACCCGGCCAGGATCGGATGATGGCCGAATCCCTTGAAATTCGGCTCGGCCTGCTCCTTGCCGCTGTGCGCGGGCACGACGGTGGCGTCCAGGCGGATGCAGGTGATCCCCTTCAGCTGCCGGTCCGCGACCTGCGCCGGCGGCAGTTCCCCGTGCCTGGCGATGACCTGCGACCAGGCGTAACGCCGCGCCTTGTTTATCGCAGCGGTGACCTTGCGCCGGGTGCGGTCCCCGCCGGCGGCGGCCTCCTTCAGCGTCCGCCACGCGGTCGGGACCGACGCGACCTGCCCGAAGACCTCGTCCTGGTCGCCCATGACCCGGAAGTCGCTGATCACCCGGGCGCCGTCGGCGATCGCGCAGGCCAGGTCCGCGAAGACCCGCCCGCGGTCCAGGCCGCCGTCCGGGGACGGGAGCGCTGCCGACAGGCCCGCGGTCAGCCCCGTGCGGTCGGCGAGCTGGCGCAGCAGGACCAGGCCCGCGTGCGACACGACGCCCGTGCCGCCACCGGTAACTTCAAGACCCCGCGACCATGCGGTAGCGTTCACGTGGAAAGTGCTCCTCGAACTGGACCGATAAGGACCTAGACAACCCTCATCATTCCAGGTCAGGGGCACTTTTTCGTTCAGGCTCGCCGCTCAGCTACCAAACGGTGTGAAAAGCCAGGGCTAGCGGATGGACTGTCCGGGAAGTTCGGGGCACCTCAGTGCGACGGTCAGGTCGTCAGTGGTCACGGGGGCCTTCGGGGGTGAGGGTGGCGGCGGCGATGTCGCGGTAGGCGGGGATGCCGAGGTGGACGTGCTCGGCGCGGCGGGCTTCGGTGAGGTCGGCATGGGCGAGTTTGTTGTTGGCGGCGTCGAGGCTGACCTTGAGTCCTTCGGCTTCGCCGGCCCAGCCTTCGCGTTCAGCCTCGGTGATGCGGGCTTGGAGGTTGTCGCGGATCTCTTCGAGGCGGTCCCGCTGGGCGGGGTCGATGCGGAGCATGGGGCATCGGATGCCCCGTTAACTGAACTAACTACGATGTTTCAGCAGTTCATGGCAGGTTTTCGGTTATCGGCGCTAACTTGTCCGCGTGATCGAATCGGATGAGGAACAGGGACGCGATCTGTCCCGGCTCGTGGTGTCGCGGGCGGGCCGTCTCGTGGCCACCGGCGATGCTCATGAGCCGTATCGCATCGTGGGTCCCGGCGGCGAGGTCGTGGAGCCGGTGTCGGTTTTCCTGCGGGACCTGCTGGCGTCGGGGAAGTCGGAGTCGACGCTGAGGTCGTACTCGGTCGACCTGCTGCGGTGGTGGCGTCCACGTGGGCCGTGGATGTCCCGTGGGACCAGGCGACGAGGGGCGACGCCCGGGACTTCTGCCGGTACCTCCAGCTCGCCGGCAAGCCCGGGGGACAGCCGGCCGCGGCCAATATGGTGCCGGGGAAGCGGCCGTCGTCGGCTGGGTTCGCGCCGTCGACAGTTGCGCACTGCGAGACGGTCTGCCGCGGCTTCTACGCCTATCACCTGGTGGCCGGGACCGGGCCGATCGTGAACCCGTTCCCGCTGGCCCGGCCGGGCCGGGCGCACGCGCACCACAACCCGATGGAGGCGTTCCCGAAGCAGAAGGCGGGCCTGTTCCGCCCGAAGGTCCCGCTGAGGGTGCCGAGGCAGATCCCCGACGCGGCGTTCAACGAGCTGTTCGCCCGGCTGGGCTCGAACCGGGACCGGGCCCTGGTCGCGTTCTGGGTCTCGACCGGCGCGCGGGCCTCGGAGCTCTTCGGCGTCACGCGGTCGGGTGCCGACCCTGGCCAGCAGCTGATCACGGTGATCCGCAAGGGGTCGCGGGCGATCCAGGCTCTCCCGGCGTCGCCGGACGCGTTCGTGTGGCTGCGGCTCTACCAGCAGGAGGTGCACGGGCTGGTGCCCGCCAGGGCGGACGATCCGCTGTGGTGGACGCTGCGGCGCCCGTTCCGGCCGCTGTCCTATCACGCGGCCCAGGTGATGTTCGACCGGGTCAACGCCGCAGTCGGGACGGGGTGGACGCTTCACTCGCTGCGCCACATTCTCTCTGCTTAGTGACCGTGTTCGATAACCATCCGCAGACGGACACAGGGCCTGCCACCTGCGCCGCCGGACCACCTCTTCCTCGCTGCCGATTTTCCCCCGGCCCGAGAATCGGGTCAGGGCCGAAACGGGCCCAGCCGAATCGCTACACAAATCCTCTGCACACGGCGAGTGCGCACAGAAGAAGGATCTTCACCACCGACGCCATCCTCAACGGCATGCCGCCCCACATCGCCCAGCTCATCCTCGGCCACCACGACATCAACACCACCATGGGATACAAGGCCGTCTACCCCCAAGAAGCCATCAGCGGGCACCGCGCCTTCATCGCCCGCCGCCGCCAGCTCCGCCCCAGCGAGGAATACCTGTCACCCAGTGACACCGAGTGGGAAGAGTTCCTCGGCCACTTCGAGCGCCGCCGCGTCGCACTTGGCGACTGCGGACGCGCTTATTCCACCAGCTGCATCCACGAGCACTCGTGCATCCGCTGCCCCATGCTCCGCATCGACCCCGCCCAGCGCCGCCGGCTTGAAGAGATCCGCGACAACCTCCTGGCCCGCATCACCGAAGCCGAGCGCGAGGGCTGGACCGGCGAAGCCGAAGGACTCAAGGTCAGCCTCAACGCCGCCAACAACAAGCTCGCCCAGGCCGACCTCACCGAAGCCCGCCGCGCCGAGCACGTCCACCTCGGCATCCCCGCCTACCGCGACATCGCCGCCGCCACCCTCACCCCCGAAGGCCCCCGTGAACACTGACGACCTCACCGCAGCCCTCCGCGCCTGCGCCAACGGCCTCTACCCAGCCGAGGCCGGCGTCGCGCTAATCATCACCAACGGCACGTTCCTGCAACGCGACGACTTCACCACCCGGTTCATCAGCCACGGAACCAGCGACGGCACCCCAATGGCCGCCATCGACTGGGACGCCGCCATCACCGCCCTGCACGCCGGCGAACTCACCTGCTCCGGCGGCGAACGCCGCATCCTCCGGCTAGCAGCCAGCCTCGCCGCAGGCACCCCCGTCAGCCTCTGCGACACCGTCACCGGCCTCGACCAAGACAGCACCGCCCGGCTGATCACCGCCATCCGGCACGCAGCCGGAAAACGACCATGAGGCTTCCCGGAAAGGATTCAGGATGCCGGTCCTTCAGGCGGCGTGCCCTTCTCCTTCCAGTCCTCGACCGCACTCGGCCGGGCATCAAGCCGAAGTTCGCCATTGGGCATGAAGGCCACCACTACCGCTTCCAGCTCAGCACCGACAGAAGGGAAGTAATCGGGTGCCGCCCGCTGACCCCGCCCTGGCAGCAGGACAAAGTCAATGAACGCAGGCGGCTTCTCCGCGCGAGAAATGATCTGCACCTCGACACCGAATCTGCCACGGTGCGCCGTCACCAGGCAGCGCACGATAGTCCCTCGCACAAGACCTGTGCGCCTCTGCAGCTCAGCGTCGTCGCTCACCATTCGTACCCCTGATAGTAGTTAACCCAGCGCTGTCCGGAGATCAGCTCATTGAACCGAGGGATCTGCTCCACCGGAACTTGCCACTGCATGCCATCGCCGCCATCATGCGGTCGCATGTACTGGCCGAACTCCTCGTCAAACTCGGGCTTCATGGTGTATTCGTAATACCCCTGCTCATATCCCGCCTGTCCGGCATAGTGCTCGGTGACGACCGATTTTTCGCCCAAGTATGCACTTCGGTCCATCCCCTGGTGAAGCGAGGGGTTCAGGCCGTTGGCCTCCAGTTCCTTATTTCCGGCGCTGGGCGCGCGATAGACCTTCGTAAGGGGACAGCTGTCATTGTGGACGAGGACGGGCGTGTCGCTTGTGCCCGCAGCATACGTACCTTGCGCCGGCAACACGTAGAAGTCGTGGTCGTTGTTGCCGGGGACGGTGAGGTCCCACATCCAGCCGTCATGGACGGCCGGGACCGAACCGCCGACTACGACCGCGGACTGGCCGGCTGGCGTCTTGAGGTGCATGCCCGGTTTGAGGCGATTTGCCGGAATCCAGCCGTAGTGCGGATAAGGATCCCAGAACAGGTGGTTGCTGGTGGTGTGGATGACCCCGGTGCCGTGGCTGGTTTTGACGGCGAGGTCGTACAGGTCGGTGTCGTGGTGGACCAGGACCGCGGTGACCTTCTCGGGCTGGTTCTTGCCGGTGGCGGTGTCGCGGGCCTCGACCTGGTCGCCGAGCTTGAGCTTGCTGATCGCGACTGACTTGCCGTCGGCGAGCAGGACCCTGGTGCCGGCGGTGAACGACTGGTTGCTGCTGTTGTCCTGCTCGTTCTGCGGCGGGTGGACCAGGTTGAGCAGGGACAGGTCAGGCGGGGTAACGCCACTGCCGCCACCGGAACCCGGCTGGCAACTGCCGCCGGCGGAGGACGGCGGGGCGGCGAAGCCGCCGCTCCCCGCGCCGCTCCCGGCCCCGGCCGCCGCCCCGGCCGCGGCAAGCTGCCTGATCTGGGCGATGACGCTGGCGATGCCCGCGTTCGGGTTGGTGAGGCTCGGGTTGGGGACCGGGACGCGGGGCGACTGACCAGGGGTCCGCAGCGCCGCAGGCTTCGGCTTCGGAGTCGGCTCGCGCACGACCGTGCTTCCGCCCCCCGAGCCAGAAAAGGAGCCTCCACTGGATGACGAGCTGGTGCTCTTCACGGACTTGGAGCCGTCGTTGACGGCATGCGGGACCGAGGTGACGGTCCCGGGGTCCACCACGACGATCTTCCCGGCTGCGGCCGAGGACTTCTTCTGCGCGCCGCACCCGCCTGCCGGGCATTCGTCATTTGCCGTCGGCGTCGCGGTGACCAGCAGCAGCACCCCGGCCAAGAGGACGGCAGGCAGCACGATCGACCCGAATGCCTGCACGATCCACGCGAATATCTGCGGGGCGCTGCCCGCCACCACGGGCTCGGCCAGGGTCACCAGCGAGTCGGCCGCTGGCCCGGTCGCCTCAAGCCCGTCCGACACGGCTTTCGCTCCCTCGCCGATGTAGCATACGAGGTCGATGTCGCAGCCGTGCCCAGTAGGGTCGGTGCCGCTGAGGGGACTGTCCGCGACGTAGGCGAACGGGTTACCCGCCGCAGAGGCCGGCAGCGGGGACTGCGGGATGGTGTCGGCGCTGGTGAAGTCGCCCGCCCCCGGGTTGTACCAGCGGGCGCCCATCAGGTCCTTGCCCGAGCTGGAGTCGGTCCAGGCGGACTGGTAGCCCAGTTGGCCGGCCAGGGTGCCGTTGGTCGCGGTGACGTTGCCCCACGGGTCGTAGGCGCGTGATGCGGTCAGCGTCGTGGCGGACGCCGTGAACTGGCCGAGCACGTCGCCGTGGGCGTCGGTCAGCGCGAGTTGCCCGCTGCCGGGAGTCCCGGCCGCGACCAGCGCGGTGCCGGAGGGGTCCCAGGTGTAATCGCTGGTGCCGTCCGAGGTGATCGCACTGGTCAGGCCGGCGTAGGAGAACTGGGTGCCGGTGCCGCCGGCGGCGGGAGCGTCGCTGGTGAGGCGGCCGAGCGCGTCGTAGGTGTAC
>DAHWEX010000161.1 GCA_027326205.1 Actinomycetota bacterium | reverse complement strand
TCGGCGAGCGGGCACAGAGCCGTCACCGCAGGCCGCAGTGGGTAGCGCTATCCCAGGCGTGACCGTCTGTAAAACCGTCGGCTTAGCCTACGATGGTTCGAACCCATCACCTGCCACCACCTGCGCAAACGGCCCGCTAGCTGGGAATTCTCGGCTATGCGGGCCGTTTCTGCTCTGTCCCGGTGTGTGTCATCTTGTAGCGTTGTAGACCCCCGTGTTGCGGTATCCACGGACGCATAGCGGACGGGGATCGTGGGCAGGGAGCGGTGTGCGTGGACGCTGCTCGCCCGGCTCTGGCCGGCGCATGGCACCCAGGGTGCCCCATCAGGCTGGTGCGTTCCGGTTTGACGTTCGAGTCGAGCATGCATTAATCGCGGGTACGGCCGTCAGCGGGGAACGGTTCGTCGCCCGTGATGACCTCGGCGCGGCGTGATCGCCACGATCACCGGCGTAGGTGCAGCGTGGACTGGACGAACCACAGCGGGCACCCTGCCCCTTGCTCAGGACTATGTATCAAATGTGATACATTATTCATGGATTGCGGGAAGGGGAACGCCGGTGCCTGAGAGCGCGGACGTAACGCCGGGGCTAGGCCGTCCTGGCCTCGTTCGCGTGCTTGAGTCTGCGGCGCGCCTTCAGTCGATTGTCCCCGACGCCGTCTTGGTGGGCGGCTCTGCCGCGGCACTGTGGGCCAGTCACCGCACATCGTTCGATCACGACCACGTGCTGGCGGACCTGGACGCGCGCTTCGATGCTGTCCTTGAGGCGATCGAGGCAACCGAAGGGTGGGTCACCAACAGGGTCACCCCGGGCAAGATCATCCTCGGCGAGCTGGGTGACATCGAGTCCGGTGTCCGCCAGCTCATCCGGACCACGCCGCTTGAGGTCACCGAGGTCGAGCTGCCTTCCGGGCAGAAGCTGCGCGTGCCGACCCCGGAGGAGACCCTGCGGATCAAGGGCTACCTGATCGTCCGGCGCAACCAGGTCCGGGACTACCTCGATGTGGCCGCCCTGTCCGACCGCTACGGGATCCCGCACTCCGGGCAGGTCCTCGCCCGCATCGACCAGTACTACACCGACCAGCGCGGCCCCGACGCGAAGGGCGTCGCAACGCAGCTCGCCCGCCAGCTCGCCGCTCCCCGCCCCGCGGATCAGCGGACGATCAGGCAGCTGAGCAGCTACAAGGGCCTGGACGCCCGCTGGGCCAGGTGGGAGACCGTCACCGGCGTGTGCCGGTCGCTGGCCGTGGAGATGACACGATGAGCGCGCTGAAGTTCCGCAACATCACTGCCTCCGTTGACGACCCAGTCGAGACCTGGCCGTTCGAGGGCATCCTGACCGCGGTCGAGCGCGGCACCCTGCCCGACTGGCAGCGGCTGGCCGCCGCGATCCGCGCCGACCCCTGGGGACCCGTTGCGCAGCAGGTACTCGAAGCCGTGGAGATGTCACGGCCGTACGGGACCGGCGAGCTCCTGACGACCGTCGTTGAGCGCGCCCGCCAGGAGGCCGCCGACGCCGAGCGCGAGCAGGTCGCGGGCGAGATACGCGAGCTGGTCGCACGGTCCGGCCTGTCGAGGCAGGATTTCGCCCTGCGGCTCGGGACCTCTCGCTCGCGCCTATCCACCTACATGGCAGGCAAGGTAACGCCCTCGGCCGCACTCATGCTTCGCATACGACGCGTCACCGCCCGTGCGCAGATAACACAGAGCAGCTGACAGCCGGACCAGCGCTCGGCACGAGGGCTGGATCTCCGATCATGCCAGTCAGTCAGCTCTGAGCGTGATGCGGATTAGTCGGCGGTCGGCCAGCTCTCGTTGAGCCAGGCCAGATCGGTGATGGCGTCCTGTCGCTCCTTCCGCTCGCGTTCGAAGAGCGCGTCGGTTTTAGTCAGGACCAGGGTATACGGGCTGCCCGCACGCAAGGTCTGATGCCGGACCGGCAGCTCCGCCGCGCGGATCGAATGCTGGATGTGCTTGCGGCGCGCCTCGGCGAGCGGCCATTCCAGCGTGCGGCGGGAGCCGTCGCCGAGGAACTCGCCGAACGGGACGCACAGTTCGCAGCCGCAGGTATCGAGCCATGCGATCGCCCAGTCGTCCTCGGCGCGCACCGGCCGTGCGATGAGCTCGCCAAGGCGCGACGCGCACAGGCGCGCGAGCGTGTCCAGGCCCGAAGCCCGCCGGCTGGCCGGGGATAGCGCCGTCGCACCCCGCAGCACCGTGACCAGGAGCGCCCGCAATTCGTCGCCGCGCTCGCGCAGCAAACCGAGGATCTCATCTCGCAGGCCGGTCTCGCGGGCCACGGCGGTGGCCTCAAGCAGGCGCGCCAGCGGAGTACCGAGCTTGCCGAGCTGCTCTTCCCTGGTGCTGACACCGGAGTAGCGAAGCCACATCCGGATCTGGTCGCTGAGCCAGCGCCATGACCCGGCGAGCAGCCCGCGGGTCACGCCGCCCTCGCCGCCCAGCGCCGCGCACAGCCCAGGCAGCGAAGCGAGCCATTCCGGACGCTGCAGTTCGGCGTCGTGATAGGCCCGCGAGCGCTCGCCGAACCACACCGCGAGCATTCCGCTCATCCATTCCTGCCCGTAGTGACCGGCGAGGGCCAGGAGAGCCCCCGCGTGACCGGGGGTCAGCATCTCCACCCGGAACGGCCGGAGCAGCATCGTGGCAGTATCCGGTGCGTCCAGGATCACAGCGACATTCATGGCCCGCTCGAAGGCCAGCGGCTGCGCCGACACGGAAGCCGCCCAGAACGCCTCCACCGATGATGCCGCGGCTCGAGCTGCCGCCAGGTCCCCGGCATCCGCCAGCCGTCGCAGCTCATCGAGCGCCCACAATCCGGACGCCTCGGCCTGGGCGGCGAAGGAGCGCTCCCGTGTCCACAGCACGATGGCGGCCCGCCGGTACCAGCGGTCTTTCGTCCCGCCCCAGTTGCCCATGTAGCCGGTGTACTCCGACTGGTACGGCTTCAGGTCCGCGGTCGGGAGGCTGGCGCATATCTCGGCGTCGCGTATGTTCAGGGAGATCGCCTCCCCGCCCGTCGGGCGCGTCCACCAGTCGAGGGTCAGCGAGGAATCGATCAGGTAGGTGATCTTCCGCGCCTCGGTGTCCCAGGTTTCCTTGATCTCCGCGAGTGCCAGCACGGCCTCGCAGTCCGCGTTGTCCGCCGCGGCCCGCAGCAGCGTCGCCCGCTCGGCGTCGGCGCCCTTGAGCTTGTCCCAGAGCAGGCCGCGTTCGGTGTACTTGTGGTCGAGCAGGTAGACGAGCCGTTTCGGCGGCTCGGAAGACCCGTACCGCACCTGCTCGGGCGAAGAGAAGTGCTCCGCGAGGTACCCCGCCAGCTCACGAACCGGGCCGCCGGCCGACCCGGTCGCGGGCGTGCCCCGCAGGAGCAGGTTGAACGTGAGCGCGACCCGGTACCCGGTGCGCACCGGCGTGACCTGGTGCAGGCAGTCCGCGTAGAAGGCGACCAGCGACAGCGAGTCTCGCGAGGAGGGGTACGTGACGCTCTGCCCGCCGTGCTCGATGATGAACTCGCCGCCGGTGTGCGAGGACGGCAATGTCACGGTCAGCGTGCCGATCATCGCGTCGTTCTTCTCGGTGTCGGTATGCGGGACGAAGAACTGCCCGGGTCCGTACACCAGCAGCGCGTGCAGCTCGGCCTCCAGCCGGCGTCCCGCGGGAACCCCCAACTCGTCCGCCAGTTCTGCCAGCGCCCCCTCCATGGCCGGTGCCCATGACGGCCCGTCCAGGCGCACGAGATCCGGGGAGATCTCCCAGGTGTCCCGCACCGCCGGATCGAGGATGGTCTCCTCACGGTGACCGAAGTGAGCGGGCCGGGCCACCCCGCACAGCTTCTTGGCCTGCGCCGGCCTTACGGGCAACCGGACCTGCCCGACACCATCCACCCCAAGCTGCAATGCGTCTGCGGGCATGGACAGCTGCGCGCTGAATGCGCCAGCTTCCTCGCCTGCGAGCAACCTAGCCAGGCGTTCACGGGCTGCCTTAGCCATCTGTTCCCTCCTGTGCCTTCTGTAGTGAGGTTTCCTCAGCGCCGTCCAGAGCAGCGAGCTTGCCGTTCACCGCGGACAGGTCAAAGGGTTCGGGCTTCCCCGGGCCGGGCTCACCGGCGTCGTCGGAATACCAGATCTCCTCTTCCTGATACTCGATGGGGGAGTCGCCGCTGAAATTCGTGCACACCGGATAGACGGCACCGGGATCGCGCGGCAGCTTCCGCTGCAATGCGACCTCGTGCGTCCAGCCCGCGCCGAAGTCGTACTCGTAGACGATCTTCCCGCCTCCGGTGTTGAGGGCGTCCTGCACGCGTACCTGAGTCTCGTCGTCGGCCTCCTCGAGCCCGAAAGACGGCTCGCTGTAAGTCTCGTGCCGTGCCCGGAACGCGTGGAGGTGGTCGCCGTCCCATCCGTACAGGACCTGGATCACCTGGTGCAGGGTGGTCAGGGTGGCGGTGGCCGGAATCAGTACCGTTCGCCAGATCGGCGGGCGCCAGCGCTTGAGCGTGACCTTCAGCTGCAGGCACTGGCGCACGCTGAGTGACCCGAGCCCAGCCGCGGCGGCGTGCTCGGTTATGGCCTGTGCGAGCGATCCCGCCGACGGGTGATCGCTCGCGCGGGCCACGGCCGCGCGGTGATCCAGGTCGTCGGCGGCCAGCTGCCGGGCGGGAAGGCAGTCCCAGAGTACGGTGATCGCCTCATCCGGCCCGCTCTCGGCGAGCGCCCTGGCGGCTGACTCGACCGCGAGCCACAGCCACTGCTCGGCGCTCGGTTCCGGGCCGGCGCCCATTTCATGCAGGGCGAAACTCGCGTGCGGCCCGATGCCGGGGACCTGCATCATGTCCCGCCACGCGGGCAGGGCGTCCGCACCAAGCAGTTCGGCCACGTAGGTGGCGAGCCAGCGCAGCCGGGGCTCCATCGGCGCCCCGGCCACCAGGAGCCGCCGCGCCGCGTCTACCGGATCCGGCTGCGCGTCAAGCCAGGCCCACGCGTGGTCGAACCGATCTCTCTCGTTACATTCGCCCAGGTAGGCGATCAGTTCCGCAGCGGAGAGATCCTTCCCGGGTCCGGCCAGCAGGGTTCCCAGCCGCCCGGCCGCCCACCGGCCCAGTGGGGTGATGACGCACCCGCCTGTCAGCGCGTCGCTCCCGCTGACCGCGCCGAAGGACGCGAGGCGCGCGGCCACCCGGGTCACCGTGTCCTCGTTCGCCCGCCAGCTGAACGACGCCTCTAGCCCGAACTCCTCTCGCAGGTTCCACGCCTGCACTTGCACAGTGTGCACGAGCGCCTGGCCGGCGGGTACGTGCCCGGCCTGGAGCACGCGGAGCAGCGCGAGCAGATCGCCGGCGGCGTCGTCTTGCTCGTCAGGACCGGGACCGGCCTCGGCAGCCGAGCACTCGGTCAGGCCGGAAAACCAGGCGGACAGGATGTCGGCGTCGGCAGGCGGCCAGCAGATGAGCGCCGGCCCGGCGCTCACGGCCCCGTCCTCGACCCGCAGCAGGCCCGCCGCCAGCGCGAGGCACCAGGGGCGGTGAATCGCCGGGACGTCGGCCGCGCTGCGCAGCCGCGCGGGCAGCGGAGCGCCGATCACCGCGGCGGCGGCCAGCAGATCGGACTTGCGGAGCACCCGCCGCGAGGTGACCCGCCGCGGTCCGGCAGTGCTGATCCACCGGCCCAGCGCGACCGCCTGGGTCATGACAGCGCAGCCCAGCGCTATCTGGGCAGCGCCACGGATTCCGTCTTCTTCCACCCGCCCGACTTTAGCGGCGGCACCCTGATCGCCGGGCCTGCTGCTACTACTATGGCCGCGCGACAACAGTTCCGCACGGGCAGGGCCCCGCGGCGGCCCGCTACGAGGACCCGGTCATGGATATTCAGAACGAGGAATGGCAGCGCAAGGGCGCAACGCTGAGCGACAAGACCGCCCGGCAGGAGTTCGGGCTGACTCAGGATGAGATCTACGACGCGATCGACGCGGGCAAGCTGCACTACCGTCAAGCCGCGATGCACGGGAACCCGTGGCTGAGACTGCTCCGCCGCGAGGTAGAGGATCTCGCCAGGTCATCCCACGGCGACCGTTACGTTGACGGACGGCAAGCCAGGGCCGAGCTGGCACGGGTCAATCGCGAGATCAAGCGCCTCCGGACCGAGCTGGCCGCGCTTGAGGAGCGGCGATCCACGCTCAGCTCCGGCCTCGGAGAATGAACGGCTCGCAAACAGATCGCTGACGAATGCTGGCCTCATAAGCGGCGAAAGGTCGGTGAGCCGGATCCAGGGTGAGCTGGCAAAGCTCGGCGTTACGGTCGCGCTGTCGGGACGGTCAGCGAACCGCTCCCATCCGACGCGGTCCGTGCCCGTCCGTGCGCCGGGCCGTCCCGGAGCCCGCGTCCACGGACATATGAACGCTACCTGGACGGACATAACCGCAGGTTATTAGCATACGACTCGGGCGGAGCGAGCGGTCTGCATAACCGCTCCCACCGGGTCCGTCCGTGGCCTTTTCCGCCCCCGTCCGTGGGCTGGTCCGTGGCCGTCCGTGGGCCAGCCTGCGACGGTCTGTCGACCGCGCGGACCCCGAAACCCGGAGCCCGCGGACACATAGCGGACGGCGGCGGCCCGCAATCGCGCCTCGAAACGCATAACCGCAGGTAACCGGCATAAGCCTCGAACAGGAGCATAAGGCTGTAAAACCGTCG
>DAHWEX010000019.1 GCA_027326205.1 Actinomycetota bacterium | reverse complement strand
TCGGCAAGGCGGTCGGGCTGTCCGAGGCCGCCGTCAGGCAGCGGGTCCAGCGGCTGCACGAGGCCGGCGTCATGCAGGTCGTCGCGGTCACCGACCCGCTCAAGCTCGGCTTCCGCCGCCAGGCCATGATCGGCCTGCGCTGCGACGGCGACCTGCAGCAGGTCGCCGACGAGCTCGCCGCCATGGACGAGATCGACTACGTGGTGCTGACCGCGGGCTCGTTCGACCTCCTCCTTGAGGTGGTTTGCGAGGACGACGACCATCTCCTGGAGATTCTCTCCCGGGTACGCGGGGTACCGTCCGTCACGTCAACCGAAACCTTCGTCTACCTAAAGCTACGCAAGCAGACCTACACGTGGGGGACACGGTGACCCTTTCGCCAGACGAGCTCCAGGCAGCGGCCAAGCAGCACCTGTGGATGCACTTCACCCGGATGTCGTCCTACAAGGACGGCGACATCCCGGTCATCGTGCGCGGCAGTGGCCCCTACGTCTACGACGACAAGGGCAAGCGGTACCTCGACGGGCTCGCCGGGCTGTTCGTCTCGATGGTCGGCCACGGCCGCACCGAGCTGGCGGAGGCCGCGTCCAAGCAGGCCTCCGAGCTCGCCTACTTCCCCCTGTGGTCCTACGCCCACCCGTCCGCGGTGCAGCTCGCGGCCAGGCTCGCCGAGCTCGCGCCCGGTGACCTCAACCGGGTGTTCTTCACGACCTCGGGCTCCGAGGCCGTCGAGTCGGCGTGGAAGCTGGCCAAGGCCTACTTCAAGCGGATCGGCCAGCCCGCCAGGTACAAGGTGCTCAGCCGCGAGTACGCCTACCACGGCACGTCGATGGGCGCGCTCGCGGTCACCGGCCTGTCCGCGATCAAGCACGACTTCGAGCCGCTGCCGCCCGGCGGCGTCCGCGTGCCGAACACCAACTTCTACCGGGCCCCCGCGTTCGCCGCCTCGTCGGAAGAGGAGTTCGGGGTCTGGGCCGCCGACGAGATCGAGCGGGCCATCCTGCGCGAGGACGCCGAGTCCGTCGCGGCCGTGTTCCTCGAGCCGGTGCAGAACTCCGGCGGCTGCTTCACCCCGCCGCCCGGCTACTTCCAGCGGGTGCGGGACATCTGCGACCGCTACGGCGTGCTGCTGGTGTCGGACGAGGTGATCTGCGCGTTCGGGCGGCTCGGCTACTACTTCGGCGCCGAGCGCTACGGCTACCAGCCCGACATCATCACGTTCGCCAAGGGCGTCACCTCCGGCTACTCGCCGCTCGGCGGCATGATCGTCCGCGACGAGCTCGCCGAGCCGTTCCTCGACGGCACGGCGACGTTCCTGCACGGCATCACGTTCGCGGGCCACCCGGTGTCCGCCGCGGTCGCGCTCGCCAACCTGGACGTCTTCGAGCGGGACAACATCCTCGGCAACGTACGGGCGCACGAGGCGGGCTTCCGCGCCACGCTGGACAAGTTGACCGACCTGCCGATCGTCGGCGACATCCGGGGCGCCGGGTACTTCTACGGCATCGAGCTCGTCAAGGACAAGGCGACCAAGGAGACCTTCTCCGCCGACGAGTCCGAGCGGCTGCTGCGCGGCTTCCTGTCGCATGCCCTGTTCGAGGCCGGCCTCGTCTGCCGGGCCGACGACCGCGGCGACCCGGTCGTCCAGCTCGCCCCGCCGCTGATCTGCACTCAGGAGCACTTCGACGAGATGGAGCAGATCCTGCGCGCCGTGCTCACCGAGGCGTGGACGAAGCTGTAGGGGCTTCCCGGCTGGACCGGCGGATCGCGGCCGGTGACGCGGCGCGCCGTTGTACGATGCCCCGAAGTCACCAACTGCCCTCCGCCGGTTAGCCATGTGCCGGTTACCAGGCGGCATGACCGCGGCGCAGACGACGTGGCTGGCCAGGCTCGGCGTGGAGACCGACAGCCTGCGGGTCGCGCTCGGCTACTCGTTCGCCGCCCCGGCGAGGCGCCGGCCGGGCCGCGGATGACCCGGCTGCTGCTGAGCTACTGGCTGATGACCGGCCAGTTCACCGAGGGCAGGCGCTGGCACGACCTGGCGATGCCGGCCGCGGGCACGTCCGGGGAAGGCGCCTGGGCGCTGTTCGGCGCGGGCGTGCTCGCGGTGCAGTGGGCAACCGGGAGATCGCCGAGCGCCTCTTCCTATCCAAGCGGACGGTCGGCTCCCACCGGGAGCACATCTTCACGAAGCTGGGCTTCTCGTCCAGGACCCAGCTGGCGAACTGGGTGGCCGGGTACGGCGAGCCCGGCTAGGCACGTACCGTCCTGACCGGGTACGTCATGAACCGCGCATGGTACCCATCTCAATATTCATCAAGTTCGGGGGGACCCTACCTTCCCTGCGTCACCAGTCGTTTACCTCAGGACGGCAAAGTCTCCGCATGTCAGAAGACTCGGGGTCCGGCTTGTCCAGGCGGCAGATGATCGCCGCGGGAACCACAGGCCTGATCGCCGCGACCGCCGCGGGACAGGCGCGCGCCGCGGCGCGCGGGCGCCTCGACACGGCGGACGGCACTCCCGAACAGATTCACCTCACCTGGGACGACGCCCCCACCAGGACCATTGTCGTGTCGTGGGCGTCACCCGGCCAGGCCGTCCGGCCGCGCGTCAGGATCGGCCAGCGGGTCATCCCGGCCACGGAGCGCACCAGCGCCGACCCGCTCAGCGGCGCCGTCACGTGGACGTACCACGCGCGGGTGGACGGGCTGCGGCCGGGCGCGACGTACGGGTACGCGGTCACCACCGACAACGACGGCAACGTCGCCGACCCGTTCAGCGCCACGTTCACCACGGCGCCGGAGGGACGCGCCGCCTTCCGGTTCACCAGCTTCGGCGACCTCGCGACCCCGAACCCCGCCTGGGCGACCTCGGGGCGCGCGCCTTACGCGGTCGGCGCGGTGGAGACCTTCCAGCCGCTGTTCCACCTGCTCAACGGCGACCTGGCGTGCGCCGAGCTGAGCCCGGGCGCGGATCCGGCCGCATGGGCGCAGGTCCTGCGGGACTGCGGCAACAGCGTCCAGGGGTCAGCGGCGAGCCGGCCGTGGCTGCCGGTGCCCGGCAGCCACGCCCCCGAGGCCGGCGCCGGCGCCGCGGGGCTCGCCTCGTTCCTGACCAGGTACGCGCTGCCGCCCAACGGCGTCGACGGCCTGGAGGGCCGCTGGTACGCGTTCCGGGTGGGCGCGGTGCTCTTCGTGTGCCTGAGCGGAGACGACGTCACCCCCGGGCGCGGCTACTCCGGCGGCGCGCAGACCGCCTGGCTGGAGTCGACCCTCGCCGCCGCCCGCGCCGATTCCTCCGTCGACTGGATCATCGTGCAGTTCCACCAGGCCGCGTGCTCGTCGGCGCCGGACGGCAACGGCTCCGGCCTTGGCGCCCGGCGGCAGTGGCTGCCGCTGTTCGACGCCTACGAGGTTGACCTGGTGCTGTCCGGGCACCACGACACGTACGAGCGGTCCTTTCCCGTCCGGGGCGTCCGCCCGCTGGCCGGCGGGCCGACCCGCACGTCGTGGCCCCGCCCGGTGACCACGGCGGACAGCGGGGTGTTCGACACCAGCCAGGGCACCGTGCACCTGGCTCTCGGCGGCGGCGTGCTGCCGGCTCCCCGAGTTGCCGGCGACGGCGCGGGGCCCGACGGCGCCGCGCGGACGGCGGCCCGGCAGGCCCGGCGCGCCCCGTCGACCGGGTACGGCATCGCGGTCTTCGACGTGCACCCGGGGCACGACGCCGGCGGCCAGACGTCCATCAGCGTCCGGTACTACCACGCGGCCGGCCAGGACCCGGCAAACCTCGCGCTGGGGGCGCCGGCCGACGATTTCACGCTCTTCGACTCCTTCACCCTGCTGCGCCCCAGGTCCGACGGGCGCCGCTGGCACCCGCAAGGGGCACTGGCCACGTAATCCGGCCCGGCCCGACCCGGCCCGCGGAGGTTTGCTTTCTTTTCGGTCGGGCACGCCCTATTGTCGGAACCTGTTGGCTAACGGCGCGAAGGCAGGTGCTGGACCATGACTCACGGCGGCTTCCCCGGCGGGCACCACGGCGGCTTCCCCGGCGGACATGCCGGGCCGGCCGACAGCGGCCACCAGCACTCCGGCCACCAGCACTCCGAGGACCATCATCACGAGCCCCAGCCGACGAGCACGGCCGGCGTCCCGTGGCCTGGCTCGCGCCCGGCCGGGCAGGCCGGGCGCAGGACCCGGACCGGTCCCGCGGGCTGGTGGGCGTGGCTGGCCCGCGGCTGGCGCTCGCGGCGCGCTACGCGGGGGTGACCTGCCCGCCGCCGCGGGCACGGGCCGCGGGGCGCCTTCCAGCCGGCGCCCACGTCGTGTAGCGTCGGCGGGCGTGGCTCACGTAGACGCTGTCGTGGTTGGCGCCGGGGTGGTCGGGCTGACGACCGCGATCTCGCTCGCCGAGGCCGGGCTCGCGACCCGGATCGTCGCGGAGGCACCGCCCGCCGCGACGACGTCGGCCGCGGCCGGCGCGATCTGGGGGCCGGTGCGCTGCGGGCCGCCGGGGCAGTGCCGCGCGTGGGCGCGGACCGGGCTTGACGTGCTGTCGGCGCTGGCCGGCGAGCCCGCCGCCGGAGTGCGCCAGTTGCCGGGACGCGCGGTGTCCGCCTCGGCGGCGGAACCTCCCCCGTGGACGGACCTGCTCGGCGACCTGCGTGTCCTTGACGCCGGCGAACTGCCCGCGGGATTCGCGGCCGGCTGGCGCTACACCGCGCCCGCCGTGCACATGCCGGTGTACCTGGAGTACCTGCTGCGGCGGTACGAAGGCCTGGGCGGGTCGGTGTCGGCGCAGACCGTGACGTCGCTGTCCGCGGTCGCGGCGCCGGTCGTGGTGAACTGCACCGGGATCGGGGCCCGGGCCCTGGTTCCCGATCCGTCGGTCGTGCCGGTGCGCGGGCAGGTCGTCGTGGCCGAGAACCCGGGCATCGCCGAGTTCTACATCGACCACGGCGCCAACGGCGCCGACTACGTGTACGTGTTCCCGCACGGCGACACGGTCATCCTCGGCGGCACGGCGTACGAAGGCGCGTCCGACCTCGCCCCCGCCCCGAGGTCACCGAGCGGATCCGGC
>DAHWEX010000017.1 GCA_027326205.1 Actinomycetota bacterium | reverse complement strand
GCCGGATCCGGCTCGTAGGCGACCAGGGCCGTGGAGGAGAACGTCTCCGGATCCTGCAGCACCGCCAGGATGTCCTCGTGCCGGGTGGGGATGAAGTAGCCGCGGCCGAACTCGTTCTTGACGACGGGCGCTTCCTGCCGCAGCCGGTCGTAAAACGCCGTCCACTCGCCGAGCGGCTTCAGTTCGTAGGGGCTGTAGTGGTGCACCGGGCAGGCGGGCACGGGTTCTGGCTCGGCGGTGGTCACGGGCCCCTCCCTCTTTTCCGTGGCGGCCTTAGTGAAGGCTGATGGCCCGCTCGGGGCACTCGGCCACGGCCTGGCGTGCCTTGCCCTCGGCACCGGGCGGGATGTCGATGTCCGCGTGCAGCGCGTACCCGCTGTCGTCGAGCTGGAAGAGCTCGCTGTCCACGGTGTAGCAGCGCGCATGTCCGCAGCACTTGTCCAAGTCGATGCTGACCTTCATCGCGGGCTCCTCCCGGCTTGGCTCGTGGCCGGCTTGCGGCCGGCTCGTTCAGGGGTTGGGCAGGGCCGGCGTGTGGGTGAGCGCGCAGCCGCCGTCGACCCGCAGCTGCTGCCCGGTGATGTAGCGGGCGTCGTCGGAGGCGAAGAACAGCACCGCCTCGCTGATGTCCCGCGGCTCCAGCCAGGAGATGGGCAGCGGGAACATCGCCGCCGACGCGGGCTCGAAGTCCTCCGGCGAGACTTCGTCCAGTTCCGGGCGGAAGACCCGGTACATCGCCGGGTTGTGCAGCATGTCGGTGTTCACGTTGCCCGGGTGGACGGCGTTGACCCTGATCGACTCCGGCGCCAGCGCCAGCGCCAGGTCGTGCACGAACCGGGCCACCTCCCGCTTCGACAGCGAGTAGCCGGCTCCGCCGGGCCCCTGCTGCCTGATGTCGGTCACGCCGCGGAACATCGCCGCGACCGAGCCGGTCGCGATGATCGAGGCGCCGGCCCGCAGGTGCGGGTAGGCGGCGGTGACGACGTTGACGACGCCCTGGAAGTTGACGTTCACGGTGTCGAGGAACGCGCTGCCGGACAGGCCGGGCCCCAGCGCGGTGATGCCCGCGTTGGCGACGACGATGTCCAGGTGGCCCAGTTCGGCCACCCCGCCGTCGACCGCCTCGCGCACCTGCGCGGGCTCGCGCACGTCGGCCCGGTAGGTCACGCAGCGGCGGTCTTCCTTCTCTACCAGCTCCCGCGTTTCCGCCAGGTCAGCCGGGCTCGCCAGGGGGTACTGGACGGATCCGATGTCCGCGCAGATGTCCAGGGCGATGATCTCCGCCCCGGCCCTGGCCAGCGTCACCGCGTGGCTGCGGCCCTGTCCCCGCGCGGCGCCGGTGACGACCGCGACCTTGCCATCGAGCTTGCCCATATGCGCCCCCGGGAGGATTCAAGGAGTCGAGTAGTCGTCGGAATGCAATCAGTAAACCAATATAACTTACGGATAACCCGGAAGACTAGGTCAGAAGCCCCCATCCGTCAACGCTACCGACCAGTCACGCTACAAATCAGTAAATAAGTAAGCTGTTTGTTGACTTCAAGAAACACAAGATCTATATATCGGTTAAATCATCTGCCTACTTGGCAGCCCGCCGCGAGCGGCCAGCCGGCCCTCTTCTACCAGCGAGGCTGGGAATGTTCTCAACGAAACGTGGCAGCGGCGCCGGGCGAGCATCCCGGCGGGTTCCGCTTATCCTCCTTGCCGCTGCGACCCTGGCGGGCGCGGCAGCGTGCAGCAGCAGTTCAGGTTCGGGCGCAGCCGGCTCCGGCGCCAGCAGCTCGGCCGCCAGCGGCTCGACTGGCGCGGCCGTGAGCAGCAGCCCGCCGGCCGCCCTGTCGGCGTACTTCCCCGGTAAGAAGGCGGCCGGCACCCCGGTCAAGATCGGCCTGATCAACAACGAGGGCAGCTCCCCGACCGCGGAGCCGTCGCTCGGCGACGCCGCCGTGGCCGCCGCCGACTACGCGAACGCGGAACTGGGCGGCATCGGCGGTCACCCGATCCAGGTCGACCGGTGCAGCGAAACCGAGGACACCGCCTCGGCGACGGCGTGTGCCAACCAGATGGTCCAGGACCAGGTCGCCGCGGTCGTCATCGGCACGACCGGCTTCGGCGGCTCGATGGTCCCGATCATCACCAAGGCCGGCATTCCGTACGTGTCGGTGACCGCGGCGGCCGCCGCGGAGGGGACCACGCCCGGCACGTTCATGTGGTCCGGCGGGTACGTGGCCACCCTCGGCGGTTTCGCCAAGTACGCCGCGCAGCAGGGGTACAAGAAGGTCACCGCGTACGCGATCGACACCCCGGCGTCCCTGGCCGGCGCGAACGCGCTCGGCGGCCCGCTGTTCAAGGCGGCGGGCGTGAGCCTCACCGTCTCGCCGGTCACGGCCGGCGTCCCGGACGCCACGTCGCAGGTGACCGCCGGCCTGCAGAGCAAGCCGGACGCGGTGGCGGTCATCGCGGACGAGGGCACCTGCACGTCCATCCTCAAGGCGCTCGAGGTCGTCGACCCGACCATCCCGCGGATGGTCATCACCTCGTGCCTGACCACGTCGGCGGTGAAGGCGCTGGGCAGCGCGATGAACGGGGTCAAGGTGTTCGGCGCGTCCGCGCCCCAGGCCAGCGACGCCGAGGGCCAGCTCTACCAGTACGTGATGGCCAAGTACGCGCCCGACGCTAACGCCACCGGCTACACGGTCACCGGCTACCAGTCGATGCTGGGCCTGGTCCGCGCGACCGCCGGGCTCAAGGGCACCCCCACGCCGCAGTCCATCACCGCGGCCATCAAGGCGGCCAAGAACGTGGCGCTGCCGGCTGGCGGCGGCCTCACCTTCACCTGCAACGGCACGGCGGTCACGGGCCAGCCGTCCGACTGCTCCGCGGGCGAGGTCATGGTGACCGTGCAGAACGGCGTCGGCGTCGACCCGCAGGTCATCAAGTAGGTTCCGCCCCGGACGGAGAAAGGCGGCCGCGCCGGCCATGAGCACAACCCTTCTGTTCCTGATCCTCGGTCTCGGCAGCGGTGCCGCGTACGCTGCCCTGGCCCTGGGCCTGGTGGTCACCTACCGGAGTTCCGGCGTGGTGAACCTAGCGACCGGCGCGGTCGCCCTCTACGTCGCCTACACCTACGCGTTCCTGCGCCAGGGGGAACTGGTCGACCCAGTCCCCGGGCTCAACCCGACCCCGAGCATCGGGACCGGCCCGCTCGGCTTCTGGCCGGCCTTCCTCATCTCGATCGTGGTGGCGGGCGTGCTCGGCGGGCTGCTCTACCTGCTTATCTTCCGCCCGCTGCGCGCCGCCCCGGCCGCGGCCAAGGCGGTCGCCTCGGTCGGGGTCATGGTCGTGCTGCAGGCACTGCTCGCCACCGGGATCGGCTCGTCGGCCGTGTCCGTGTCGCCGATCTTCCCGTATCACGTGTACCAGCTCCTCGGCAGCCGGGTGCCGGGCGACCGGCTGTGGTTCGCCGCGGTCATCGTCCTCGTCGCGGTGGCCCTGGGGCTGTGGTTCCGGTTCACCCGCTTCGGGCTGGCCACCCGTGCGGCCGCCGAGTCCGAGAAGGGTGCGTTCGTCACCGGCCTCTCACCGCAGCGCATCGCCCTGGTCAACTGGGCGCTGAGCACGGTGATCGCCGGGGTCGGCGGCGTGCTGATCGCGCCGATCGTCCCGCTCACCCCGGCCGCGTACGCGCTGTTCGTGGTGGCGGCGCTGGCCGCGGCGCTGGTCGGCAACTTCACCAAGCTCGGCGTGACGGTGGCGGCCGCGCTGGTCATCGGCATGCTCCAGTCCGAGGCCACGTACCTGCAGACCCAGAGCTGGGCGCCGCAGTCCGGGCTGTCTGACGTCGTCCCGCTCATCGTCATCCTGGTGTTCCTGGTGCTGCGCGGCCAGGAACTGCCGAGCCGGGGCGCGATCATCCAGCAGACGCTCGGCCTCGCCCCCCGGCCGCGGGGCGTCCTCGGGCCGGGAGCGCTGATCGCCGTGGCCGGGCTGGTGTCGCTGGCCGTGACCCACGGCTCGATGCGGGCCGCCGTCATCACCACGATCGTGCTCGCCATCGTCGCGCTTTCCCAGGTCGTGGTCACCGGCTTCAGCGGCCAGATCTCCTTCGCCCAGCTGACGATCGCGGGCGTGGGCGCGTTCTCGCTCACCCGCATCCAGCTCCAGTTGCACGTGCCGTTCCCCTTCGCGCCGCTGCTGGCCGCGGTCTTCGCGATGATCGTCGGCGTCGTGGTGGGGCTGCCCGCGCTGCGCATCCGGGGACTGCCGGTGGCGGTCACCACCCTGGCGCTGGCGGCGGTGCTGCAGAACCTGTGGTTCAACAACCCGGACTTCAACGGCGGCCTGTCCGGCGCGCCGATCAAGGATCCGGTCATCTTCGGTGTCGACCTCGGCGTCGGCGCCGGGCGGGGCTATCCGCACCTGTCCTTCGGCGTGCTCTGCCTGGTTGTCCTGCTGCTGTCGGCAGGCGGCGTCGCCCTGGTCCGGCGGAGCCGGCTCGGTGCCGCGATGCTCGCGGTGCGGGCCAACGAGCGGGCGGCCGCCGCATCGGGGATCTCGGTCTCCCGGACCAAGCTGGTGGCCTTCGCCATCGGCGGCTTCCTGGCCGGCCTGGGCGGCGCCATGCTCGGCTACCAGCAGACCACGGCCGACATGAGCTCCTACACGGCGATCGGCGGTCTCGCCTTCTTCACCACCGCCTACATCGCCGGGGTGACCTCGATCTCCGGCGGGATCAACGCGGGCATCATCGCCGCCGGCGGCATCGCCTACGCGCTGGTCAACAAGGGCATTCCGCTGTGGGTCTGCGTCCTGCTGATCGGCCTGATGCTTATCGGCGTGATGC
>DAHWEX010000126.1 GCA_027326205.1 Actinomycetota bacterium | reverse complement strand
CGCAACTGACTGGCGCCACGACCCAGGACGGCGCTCCGCCGACGACCCTCACCGTCGCGACCGGTAACGGCGTCTTCACCGTCATCGACGTCACCGCTTTCGCCTTCGCCCCCTCGCAGCCGTGAGGCGGAGCGAGCGGGCCCACTGGAGCAGACGAGAATGTCACGGTCCGTGAGACGGCTCCGGCGCCGCGAGTTCGCGGTACCCATCGGTACGCAAGTGCCGGTTGTCACCATGCGCGAAGCTCGCCAGCAACTGCGGGTTCACGTTCACGCCGCAGTCCTGAACGCGCGGGTCAAGGGCTCCGCCGCGCCGTCTGCCGCAAAGACATGGCGGACGCCAGCCCTGCCTTCTCATGGGTGCTCGCCGACCTGGCCTGCGCGGTCGCGGCCGAGGCCCGGGTGATAGGCGATTTCCGGGTAATGGGCGACCAGCGGGAGCCGTTCGGCCCGGTCGTGTCGGTCCCGGCCGCGTGGAAGGTCGCCGTCGCGGCCGTCACCGCCGTCGGACGCCAGGACCTCGGCGCTGACGTCGCCCGGATTACGGCCGCGCTAGCTGAGAAGCTGCTCGACCTGGGCGCCGACTGTCTCGCACGTGGCTGCCGCACGCTGGTCAAGGCTCATCAGGGTGGCGTTGTGCTCTGCCGCCGTGAAGGCGATCAGCGCGTCATAAGCAGGGCCGCCGAGGAGCTGGCCGGCCGGCGGTTCGGCCAGGTGATCGATCAGCACCCGGTAGTACAGCACCTCGTTTCGATGCGGCTGGGAGCAGCCCGGTCAGCCCTAGGGCATCGCGTTCGGCCGGGTGAACGCCACGCCCCGGTTGCGGAGCGGGTCACTGGGCACGGCCGGGATGGCTGGAGTCGGGGTCTTCTTGTCGGTCACTTCATTCGCCTTTCTGGGTGTAAGCCGCGGTGGATAAGCCAGGCCGCGGCCAGCACGACGTCACGCAGGTCCAGAGCCGGGTCAGCTGAGGAACCGGACGAGGTGAGCGTTGACCTCTTCGGCGTGGGTCCAGCACAGGCCGTGGCCGGCGCCGTCGATGGCGACGTACTCGCTGCCGGCGATGAGCTCGTGGGTGCGCGGCCCGCAGGCGCCGATGGGCAGGATGCGGTCGGCGGTGCCGTGCAGGACCAGCACCGGGATGTCGATCTTGGGCAGGTCCGCGCGGAAGTCGGTGTGCCAGGTCGCCACGCACGCGATCGTCCCGGCGGGCGAGGCGCTGACCGCGGTGTTCCAGGCGTCCCGGACCACTTCCTCGCTGATCCGGCTGCCGAGGGTCTGGTCCAGGTTGAAGAAGTTCTTGTTCCACTCGGTGAAGTAGGCGAACCGGTCGGCGGTCAGCGCCCCGGCGATCTGCTCGAAGACCTCCTGGGGCACGCCCTGCGGTGTCTGGTCGGTCTTGAGCAGGTAAGGCGGGATCCCGGCGATGATGGCGGCGCGCCGGACCCGGTCCGATCCGTAGGTCCCGAGGTACCGGGCGATCTCCCCGCCGCCCATCGAGTGGCCGGCCAGGTCGAAGCCGCGAAGGTCAAGAGCGGTGACGAGCTTGTCCAGGTCGGCGGCGAAGGTGTCGTAGTCATACCCGGAGGCGGGCCGGCCCGACTTCCCGAAGCCCCGCCGGTCGTAGGTGATGACCCGGTGCCCGGTGGCGATCAGCGCTCGTTCCTGGCGCTCCCAGGCCCGGCCGGACAGCGGGAACCCGTGGATCAGCACGACGGGGCGCCCAGCGCCATGGTCCTCGTAGTACAGCTCGACCGGAGCCGAGTTCTCCTGGCCGACGGTGATGTATGGCATTGTCTTCTCTTCCCTGTTCTCGTTATGACCCGGTGCCGAAGTTCCGCCCGGGGCCGTGACGGTCACGCTGGTGTCACGCGGCACGCTGCCAAGCCTGGCGCGTGGCGTGCCCGCGGCGCATGACATGATCAAGTGATCCGCTTCCCGGCCTCGCTGTGTCGGGGGATGGCCGGGATAAGTGATGGCAGGCCCGGCGGCGGACGCCGAAACTGGCACTCGCCGCGCGCGGACAGGGACGGGGCCCTGAACTTCGTGAACCGGGTCCGTTGCCCCGAAACCAGGTCAGGCCACCGCGATCCGGCCCGCACGCCGAACCCGGGCCCGCTCCGGCGGCCCGGAGGGTAACTCCGCCGCCTGGCGCTGGCCAGCCCGGCGAGCCAGCTCGACCCGGGACCGGATGCCGAGCTTGGCGAAAACGTGGCGGAGGTGGGAATTCACCGTGTGCGCGGAGATGTAGAGCCGCTGGGCGACCTCACGGTCGGTCGCCCCCTCGATAACCAGGCGGACGACCGCGAACTCAGAGGCGGTCAGCTCCGGCCAGTGGTCAGCGGCGGGGTCCGCCTGCTGGCCCGCGCGCAGCACGCCGTGGTCGCGGAGCACGCGGCGGACCCGGGCAGCGTCCCGTTCAGCGCCCGCGGCGGACTGCAGCCGCAGCGCCTCGTCCAGGTAGCCGATTGCCTCGTCCTTCGCCCGTTCGGCGAGCAGCAGGCCGGCATCCTCCAGCGCCGCCCCGCGGACCAGCGGCCGAGGGTCGCCGCGGTAGGCCTCTGCGGCGGCCCTGGCCCGTTCGGGATCCCGGTCAAGGAGTGCCCGCGCGTGCAGGGCAGCGGGACACAGCCCGGGAAAGCCCGGGTTCGCGTTCGCGCCGTTCTCCAGCAGCACGGTGACGGTGGCGGCGTCCGACCGCTGCCCGGCCGCCAGCAGCAGTCGCACCAGCTCGACCGCGTCGGGATGGACGACGGGGCTGCAGGCGTGCACGTACCCGGGGGCGAGGACGTCGAGCAGGTCCGGGTCGACGGGGCCGCCGTTCAGCCGGACGGTGAGCCACGCCCCGAGGCGTTTGACGGCCGCTCCGCCGCTGGCTGCGCTGTACAGCGCCGCAGCGTCCCGCCGGGCGGTCCGTAGCGCGGTGTGGTCACCCGTACGCAGCGCGATGTCGCCGAGAGCGTACCGGGCGATATGGTTGAGATAGCCGGAGCCCCCCTCGCCGATCTCATCAGACATGTCCAGGACCGCCTCGGCCTCGGCACGGGCGTCGGCGAGCTGCCCAGCGGCCAGACGTGCCCGGCATCGCAGCATGGACCAGACGCGGACGTCCTTAGAGGCGTTCTCAGCCACGCGGGTGCCGGCCTCGATGACCGCCTGCGCCTCGGTCAGTCGCAGCACCGAGATCAGCAGCAGCGACCTCCACGCTTCCGGCTGCCACAGCCGGAGTTCCCCCTCCTCGTAGCGGCGGCTGGCTGCCGCGCCAGCCAGGTCGATGGCCTCCAGCCAGTCGCCCTGGGCGAAGGCGAGCAGGGCCCGCGGCACGAAGGTGAAGATCTCGGCAGCGGGGTGGCCGCTAGCTGCCGTGACCGCTTGCGCGACCGGCCCGGCCGCCGCGTGCGCCTCGCCGCTGATGTCCAGGCCGCAGGCCATCAGCGACAGCAACTGGAGGCGCAGCGCCAACGGGACGCCCGGCGGCCGCAGGGCCGCCTGGCAATGCTCAGCG
>DAHWEX010000117.1 GCA_027326205.1 Actinomycetota bacterium | reverse complement strand
GCACTCGTCGATGCTGTGGCAGATCGTCGACCGGGGAACCTCGGCGCCGAGGCCGGTGACGATCCCCTTGAACTTCTCGCGGTCCTCGCAGGCCTCGATCGCGTCGATGTCGGCGCCGATGAGCTCGACGCCGTACTTCTTCAGCGTGCCGTTCTGGTGGAGTTGCACCGCGGCGTTGAGCGCGGTCTGCCCGCCCAGGGTAGGCAGCACGGCGTCGGGGCGCTCCTTGGCGATCACCTTGGCCAGGACGTCGGCGGTGATCGGCTCGACGTAGGTGGCGTCGGCGAACTCCGGGTCGGTCATGATCGTGGCCGGGTTGGAGTTGACCAGGGCCACCCGGATGCCCTCCTGCTTGAGCACCCTGCACGCCTGGGTGCCCGAGTAGTCGAACTCGCAGCCCTGCCCGATCACGATCGGGCCCGAGCCGATTACCAGGACGGACTTGAGGTCTTCACGGCGCGGCATGGTTGTGCTCCATAAGTTCTGCGAACTGATCGAAGAGGTCCACCGCGTCGTGCGGGCCCGGGGCAGCCTCGGGGTGGTACTGCACCGCGAAGGCGGGCTGGTCGAGCAGCCTGATGCCCTCCACCACGCCGTCGTTGAGGTTCACGTGGCTCACCGCGGCCGCGCCGAACGGCGTGCTGAACGGCTGGCGGGCACCCGGCGGGACGTGTACCCAGGCGTCCCCGGCCCGGCTCCCCGTGTTTCCGGAAAATTCCGTCGCCTCGGGCGGGAGGGCGGCGGCGAACCCGTGGTTGTGGCTGGTGATGTAGACACGGCCGGTGGCCAGGTCCATGACCGGCTGGTTCACCCCCCGGTGGCCGTAGCGCAGCTTGTAGGTGTCCAGGCCGATGGCCCGGGACAGGATCTGGCTGCCGAAGCAGATGCCGAAGACCGGGACGCCCGCCTCGAGGACGCCGCGCATGGCCGCGACCGCGTAGCCGGCCGCGGCCGGGTCGCCGGGCCCGTTGGAGAAGAACACCCCGTCCGCGTCGGTGGCGAGGATCTCCCCGGCCGTGGAGGTAGCCGGCAGCACCCGCACCTCCATGCCGCGCTGTGCCATGTTGCGCGGGGTGTTGTTCTTGATGCCGAGATCGACGGCCGCGACCCGGTACCTGGTGGGCACGCCGCTCGGCGGGGTCACCGTGTACGGGTGCGGCGTGGTGACGATCCGCGCCAGGTCGGCGCCCGTCATGCCGGGGCTGGCCAGGACGCGCTCGAGGAGCCGCTGCGGGTTGTCCTCGACGGTGGACACGGCCGCGCGCATCGCGCCGTGCTCGCGCAGCCGCATGGTCAGCGCGCGGGTGCCCGGCACGGCGATGGCGGTGATCCCCTGGGCCTTCAGCTCGGCTTCGAGCGACCGCCGCGAGCGCCAGCTCGACGCGATCCGCGACGGCTCCCTGACCACGTATCCGCTCACCCAGACCCGGTGGCTTTCCGTGTCGTCGTCGTTGATGCCGGTGTTGCCGATGTGCGGTGCGGTCATCGCGACGATCTGCCCGCAGTAGGACGGGTCGGTGAGCGTCTCCTGGTACCCGGTCATGCCGGTGTTGAAGACCATCTCGCCGAACGACTCGCCGTAGGCGCCGAAGCCCTTGCCCCTGATGACCGTGCCGTCCTCCAGGACCAGCATCGCGTCCGGTTCCGGTGAGCTCATCGCGTTACCTTTCCGTCAAGAACCGTGGCCGTGCCGCGCAGGAACGTCGAGTGGACCCGGCCGGGGAGCGGCAGGCCCGCGAACGGGCTGTTGCGGCTCTTCGAGGCGTGCGCGGCGGGGTCCACCGGCGTCTCGCCCGCGGCGGCGTCGTACAGCGTGAGATTCGCCGGGGCGCCCTCGCGCAGCGGGTTGCCGTGGCCGCTGACGCGGCCGATCGCGGCCGGCCGGATCGACATCCGCGTCGCGACGCCCGCCCAGTCGAGCAGCCCCGTGTCGACCATGGCCTTGTGGACCACGCGGAGCGCGGTCTCCAGGCCTGTCATGCCGTTGGCCGCGGCGGCCCACTCGGTCTCCTTGGCCTCGACCGGGTGGGGCGCGTGGTCGGTGGCCACGCAGTCGATGGTGCCGTCTCGCAGCGCGTGCCTGAGCGCTTCGACGTCGCCGCGCGTGCGCAGCGGCGGGTTGACCTTGAACCGGGTGTCGTAGTCACCGGCCAGGTCGTCGGTGAGCAGCAGGTGGTGCGGGGTGACCTCGGCGGTGACCCGCCAGCCCTTGGACTTGGCCCAGCGGATGATCTCCACGCTGCCCGCCGTCGAGACGTGGCAGACGTGCAGCGCGGCGTCGACGTGCGCCGCGAGCAGGCAGTCGCGGGCGATGATCGCCTCCTCCGCGGCGGCCGGCCAGCCGGCCAGGCCGAGCCTGGAAGCGACCTCGCCCTCGTTGAGCTGCGCGCCTTCGGTCAGCCTCGGTTCCTGGGCATGCTGGGCGATCACCCCGTCGAACGCCTTGACGTACTCAAGCGCCCGGCGCATCAGCAGGGGGTCGGCGACGCAGAAGCCGTCGTCGGAGAAGACGCGGACCCGGGCCGCGGAGTCGGCCATCGCGCCGAGCTCGGCGAGTTGCTTGCCGCCCAGGCCGACGGTGACCGCGCCAACCGGGCGGACGTCGACGTACCCGGCCTGGTCGCCGAGCCGCCAGACCTGCTCCACCACGCCGGCGGTGTCGGCGACCGGCTCGGTGTTCGCCATCGCGTGCACCGCCGTGAAGCCGCCGAGGGCGGCGGCGCGGGTGCCGGTCTCCACGGTCTCGGCGTCTTCCCGGCCCGGCTCGCGCAGGTGCGTGTGCAGGTCGACCAGGCCGGGCAGCGCGATCAGCCCGGCGGCGTCGAGGACAGTGGCGCCCGCGGCGGCGAGGCCCGTGCCGATTTCGGAGATTATGCCGTCTTTGAGGCGGATGTCCCTCGGTTCGCCGCCGACGATGGCGGCCCCCTTGACCAGCCACTCCTCGCTCATCGCGCTCCCCCCGTCAGCGCCCCGGCGCCAGTTGCTGTTATCCGGCCAACCGGCACCTGATCACGGAGACTTTCTTCCGCACGGAAACTTGATGTGCCCATACGATGCGAACCTTCCGCGAAAAACGAAGTTTCCGCGGTCACCGCCCAGCTCTTGCTGTTGCCCAGGGTGGTCACGCCGATCCCTCCGCCGCGCCGCCGAGCATCAGGTACAGCACCGCCATGCGGACCGTCACGCCGTTGGCGACCTGCGCGACGATCGTCGAGCGGTCGGAGTCGGCCACCTCGGCGGCGATCTCCACGCCCCGGTTCATCGGGCCGGGGTGCATCACGATGGCGTGCTCGGGCAGCAGGGCCATCCGGCTGGAGTCGAGGCCGTAGCGGCGGCGGTACTCGCGGACGGTCGGAAAGTACGCCGCCGACATCCGCTCCTGCTGCACCCGGAGCATCATCACCACGTCGCTCTTGCGCAGTTCGGCGTCGATGTCGTAGCCGGCCCGGCACGGCCAGGTGTCGACCGCGTACGGCATGAGGGTGGGCGGCGCGACCAGCGTCACCTGCGCGCCGAGCGTGGCGAGCAGCAGCACGTTGGAGCGAGCCACCCGGGAGTGCAGCACGTCGCCGACGATCGTCACCCGGACGCCGTCGAGCCCCCGGCCGTGCCGGTCGGGGCCGCCGGCCAGCCGCTGCCGCATGGTGAAGGCGTCGAGCAGCGCCTGCGTGGGGTGCTCGTGCGTGCCGTCGCCCGCGTTGATCACGCGGCCGCTGACCCAGTCGGTCAGGCGGCGCGGTGCGCCGGAGGCGGGGTGCCTGATCACCACGGCGTCCGCGCCCATCGCCTCCAGGGTCAGCGCGGTGTCCTTGAGCGACTCGCCCTTGGCGACGCTCGACCCCTTGGCGGAGAAGTTGATCACGTCGGCGCTCAGCCGCTTGGCCGCCGCCTCGAAGGAGGTCCTGGTTCGCGTGGAGTCTTCGTAGAAGAGGTTGACCACGGTCAGGCCGCGCAGCGTCGGCAGCTTCCTGATCGGCCGCCCCTCGGCCCGGGCGAGCTCCTCCGCGGTGTCGAGGATGCCGATGGCGTCATCGCGGTCCAGGTCGGCCGCCGAGATCAGGTGCCGGTTCACTTGCCCACCTGCCCCGGCAGCGCGGGCCCGAGGAGGACGCAGTCTTCGCCGTCGGTCTCGGCGAGGCGGACCCGTACCTTCTCGCGGTACGCGGTCGGCAGGTTCTTGCCCACGTAGTCGGCGCGGATCGGGAGTTCCCGGTGGCCCCGGTCGACCAGGACCGCGAGCTGGACCGCGCGGGGCCTGCCGAGGTCGTTGAGCGCGTCGAGCGCCGCGCGGATGGTCCGGCCGGAGAAGAGCACGTCGTCGACCAGGACTACGGTCTTGCCGTCGACCCCGTCCGGCGGCACCTGGGTGCGCTGCAGCGCGCGGGCCGGGCGCAGCCGCAGGTCGTCACGGTGCAGGGTGACGTCAAGCGAGCCGACGGGGGCCGGGGCCCCCTCGAACTCCCCGATCCGCGCGGCTAGGCGGCGCGCCAGGTAGACGCCCCGCGTGGGGATGCCGAGCAGCACGATCCCCTCGCCGCCGTGCGTGCGCTCCAGGATCTCGTGGGAGATACGCGTCAGCGCGCGCCGGATCTCTTCCGGGGTCAGTACCGCCTTCCAGCCCTCGCCGTCGCGGCGAGGCACCGACTGGCCGGCCGAGGCGCCGGGATCGCCGGGCCCTGGGTGCCCGTCAGCACTGGGCTCATCCGCACCGTGCCCTCGTCGCCCACTGGGCCCTTGACCACCGGGCCCTTGACCACCGGGGCCTTGACCACTGGGGACCGGCTCGTGAACTGGTTCAGGTCGCATCGCGCACACCAGTCACGACCTCCTTTCCCGTCTCACCGGACGGTCCTTAAAGGACGCCAACGGGTCCCAACGGTATCAGGCGTGTTAACGCTGAGTTGCCCGCGGGGGGACGCACCCCCTCGCAGCCGGGAGGAACGGGGAGACGCCGCCGCCGCGGGCGCCCCGGGCGGCATGCGACAGTTAGTCACTCTAGACAATTAGATCAACACCGAAAGTCACTAGACCGATGATCCCTCATTCGCAGCACATCCCCTGCGTAACTTTCCAGTCAGCAGTCACGCCAACCCCTCTCCAGCCCCTTGAGCCTTGCCCTCGCGCGCCCGCCGACCGATCCGGCAAGGCGATCGCAAAAGATGTGATTTACATCACATTAAGCATAGGCCTTCATTACGTTCCGAGGGCGCGGCCAAACCTCGCCTTGCCCCGCTATGCACGGGAAAGCCGGTTACAGCGGGGGTTGTCGCGTTCTGGCGGAGGGTAGGTAACGACAGAGAAGAGCAATGCCGGTTACTGGTCGAGTTCGACCAGTTTTTGCCATTCGGCTTGACCTTGTCGCTCTTGCCGCCTACCGTCACTGTGCGTAACCGTTACCGTAAGCGACGACTGGCCGGGAAACCGAGGAAAAATGCCATCTGAGTACGCCAAGACCCTAGGCGCACGACTCCGCGCCATCCGCACCCAGCAGGGCCTGTCCCTGCACGGTGTTGAGGAGAAGTCCCGCGGCCGCTGGAAGGCCGTGGTCGTGGGCTCTTACGAGCGCGGCGACCGGTCGGTCACCGTGCAGAAGCTCGCCGAACTGGCGGAGTTCTACGGCGTTCCGGTCTCCGAACTGCTGCCCGGCGACGCGGCGCCGACTCCGATCGCGACTGCCCCCAAGCTCGTGATCGACCTTGAGCGGATGAACCAGCTCCCCAAGGAGAAGGTTGGGCCACTCGCCCGTTACGTGGCCACCATTCAGGCGCAGCGTGGCGACTACAACGGCCGGGTGCTCTCGGTGCGGCACGAGGACCTGCGCTCGCTCGCGGTCATCTACGACAAGTCGCCCGCGGACCTGACCGAGGAGCTGATCACCTGGGGTGTCCTGGACGCCGACGCGCGCAGCAACTCGATCGAGTCTTTCTAAGGGGCCTTCCCCGCGCCCACCCGGCGTGACCCGGCGGTCGCCGGGTGGGCGGCTGGTCATCGCGTCTGCGGCTCCTGCCCGGCCACCGTCGCCTGCCTGAGTTCGGCAGCGCGCGATCGTGCTTGATCGTCGCTTTCCAGTACCGTTTCCCGGATTGAGCGCCGCGCGCCCGGCTGGTCAGCTCGCGTGCCGCAGCGCGAGCGGCAGCATCGGCTCGCCGCCGAGGCCCAGCGCCCGCTCGGCCACCGCCACGAACGTGCTCGCGTCGCGCAGCAGGTCGTCCGCCTCCCGCGCGGACGCCGCCCGCGGCAGCCCGGCCTCCGCCGCGGCCCGCTTGGCCGCGCTCGCCGCGAAGAACGCCGCCCACTCGGTGAGAGCGGGCGCCACCTGGGGCAGGAGTTCCCAGACGGACCGCGGCCGGCGCCGCCGCGCCCCGGTCCCCGGCTCGCCCCGAGCCGCCAGGATCGCGGCCGCCGCGCGGAGCGCCGCGAGGTGCGCGCCGATGTAGCGGGTCGCCGCATCCCCCTGCGACTCGGCCTCGGCCAGCCCCTGCCGGGCGGAGCGCAGCAGGCTCAGCGCCGTCGCGGGCAACTGGCGCGGCAGTGGCAGCGGCAGCGCGTCCTGAACGACCTCGCCCGGGTCCCCCGTGGTTGACGACATAGCGTTGCGGGCAGGAGCGCCCGCCGCCGCCGACGTGCTAATCATGCTCATCACTCCCTTGCGGAGAGGCGTCGAAGTCCGTCGCCAGCCTTAACGGTCCGGCAGCGCGATCTGCGAACTGGCACCGTGATCGCCGTGATCCGTGATCGCCGTGATCCGCCGGCCGGGCGACGCGCTTCCCCACGCCCCGCCCGGCCGGCACCGGCCGCCAGGGGTCGCGGCGGCCGGAGCCAATGCCCCTGTCATTCGAACACACCATCATTCGAACACAGGTTCGCCCGAAAGTCCAGTCCATTTGCTGACGAGTTCGAAGTTAGCGCTGGGGTCTGACATTCCACGGCCGCGCCCGCCCGGCCCGCCGCCCCCAGCGGCCCGGGACGCCCCGCGCGCGGGCCCCGTTACTCCTGACCGCGCGCACCGGGGGCCGGCGCCGGCTTCGCCCGCTCCGTGGCCGGGACGGCGGGCCGGGTGGCAGTCGCCGCCGCGCATTCCTGCCCCGGGCAGGGGTGCGCGGCGGTCGCGGCGCGCCGGGCCCGGATGGCATCCCGGTCTCAGCCCGCGCGGACGCGTCGCCGCGTCGGCGCCTCGCGTGATCTAACCTTTGACGGATGAAGGTCACCTACCGCGAGCTTCGGCCACGGGAGTTCCGGGGCGCGATCCGCTCGCTCGTCGCCGTGTACGCGGCAGCGATGAACCCGCCGGACCGGACCCTGGCGGGGCGAGAGGCCATCATGGACCGGCACGCGGCGGGCCCGGGCTTCCGCGGGCTGACCGCCCTCGTCAACGGACAGGTCGCCGGGTTCACCTACGGCTTTCACGGCGAGACCGGGCAGTGGTGGCACGACATGGTGGCCGCGGCGCTCGCCACGCGCTCCGGGGCGGGTGTCCCCGGCCCGGGACCCGACTGCGGCGGGGGGCCGTGCGCATGGCTCGACGACTCCTTCGAGATCGCCGAGTTGCACGTGCTGCCGTCCTGGCAGGGACGGGGAATCGGCAGGTCGCTGCTGCTCACCCTCGCCTCGGGCCGACCGGAGCGGACCGCCGTGCTCTCCACTGCCGACGCGCCGACCAAGGCGAGGCGGCTGTATCGCGGGGTAGGGTTCAGCGACCTGCTGACGGACTTCCGGTTCTCCGGCGGTGAGCCGCCTTACGCGGTGATGGGCGCGACCCTGCCGCTGCTGGCCGACGCCACGCTCCCCCGGTCCGCGAGCCCGAGCAGCTGATAGATCTCCGTCGTCGCGCGGGACATGTTGAGCGTGATGAAGTGCAGGCCGGGCGCCCCCTCGTCCAGCAGGCGGCCCGACAGCCGGGCGGCGTAGTCCACGCCGATGCTCCGGACGGTCTCGGCGTCACCCCGCGCGTCCGCCGCCCGCAACTGGTCGAGCAGGCCGACAGGAACCTTGCAGCCGCTGAGCTCGATCGAGCGCTCCACCATGCGCAGGTTGGTGACCGGCATGATGCCGGGGATGATGGGCACGTCGCAGCCGCGCGCCGCGACCCGGTCCCGCAGGCGCAGGTAGTCCTCCGGGTGGAAGAACATCTGGGTGATGGCGAAGTCCGCGCCGGCCCGGCACTTCTCCACGAAGTGCCGGGTGTCGGTCTCCTCATCGGGCGAGCGCGGGTGCCGCTCGGGGAACGCTGCGACGCCGACGCAGAAGTCGCCGGAGGACTTGAGCAGCTCGACCAGCTGCCAGGCGTGGGTGAAGCCGTCCGGATGGGGCACCCACGGCGCGTTGGGATCGCCCGGCGGGTCGCCGCGCAGCGCGAGGACGTTGCGAACGCCGACGCTGGCGTAGCTGCCGATGACGTTGCGCAGCTCGGCGACCGAGTGGTTGACCGCGGTCAGGTGCGCCACGGGGTTCAGCTCGGTCTGCTCGGTGATCGCGCCGGTTATCTGGACGGTGCCGTCGCGGGTGGAGCCGCCCGCCCCGTAGGTCACCGACACGAACGTCGGCTTGAGCGGTTCCAGGCGCCGGATGGTGCCCCAGAACTGCTGCTCCGCCTTGTCGGTCTTGGGCGCGGAGAACTCGAAGGAGAAGGACCGGCCGGTCTTGAGCAGGTCAGTGACCCGCGCGGATGCGCGGCGCTGGACCCGGCGGGACGCTAGCGACGCCAGTGGCTGTCGCGGTTTCGGCGGCATGTGTCTTAGCATAACCCAGAGGTCAAGTTTCTGTGCTGACACCACAAGTTATGGGCCCGATGGCAAAAACCGCCGTCTTACCGGGCCCGTAACTTGTCTTCGCCTCCCGGGGGGACACCCCCCGAACCCCCCGAACGCGCGGCGCAGAGCGCCCTCACGCTGACGAGGAGCCGCGCAGCAGGTCAACGGAAAACCCGCGCCGCGGGATGACGGCACGCCGCAAGCCCGCTCGGCCGCCGCCGGCGGGCGCTGACCCCAGCCACGGCGCGGGGCGCCGGGTTCTGACGGCATCCCCTGTGGGGGGCAATGGCGGGCGAAGCCCTCCCATGATCGGGAGGGCCCGGTGGGTATCCCCCCGGGGAAACGCGGCGCCGTCCTCCGGGGAGAGGCTACGGAAGGGCGATTTCTTCCGTGGCTAGGGGATCCCGAGGGCGTCACTCCCCGGGAACACCGCCCACTCCCCCGGGTGACTAAAAGGCCAGCGCCTGGGCGCGCCGGTTGACCTCGGTGCCACGGTGGGCGTAGAGCGCCTCGATCGGCGTGCCGGGAAGCGTGTCGTCCGAGGTGAACAGCCAGCGCAGGGCTTCCTCGTCCGCGAAACCGCAGTCGAACAGCACCGTCAGCGTCCCGGACAGCCCCTTGACGATCTGCCCGCCGTGGATGAAGGCGGCAGGGATCGCGCGGTCACCGCAGGGCCGGGTCACCGCGATGAGCTTGCGGTCGCGCAGGAGCTGCTTGATCCGGCCGATAGGCATGTCGAGCCGCGTGGCTACCTCAGGGAGTGACAGCCATTCGTCGACAAGAGCGTCGGCCACGGAGGTTATCTGTGTCACGAGTCCAATGTCCCACGTCGATGCCGATTCCAAACAACCGACATTCCATCACAATAAGGTATCTTTCTCCTGGTCAGCGGAGACTTTCCCCGTCTTCCAGGCCGCCGCCCGGGCCACGAGCCACTCAGCGGTGGCCGTCAGCCCCTCTGGACACACGGTGAACAGCACCTGACGCCCGGCCCGCCTGCGGGTGACGAGACGGGCCTCTTCCAGCACGGCCAGGTGCTGCGCGACCGCCTGCCGGGAAACCGGCAGCGCCCGCGCGAGGCCGCCCGCGCTCGCCTCCGGGATCCGGGCGAGAAGCTCGAGCAGCTCACGCCGACGCGCGTCCGCGAGGGCCGCGAACACCCGCTCCGGGTCAGCGAAGTCCTTTGCCATCCTTCAACCCCAGCCACAGTACGGCAGGCGAGCGCTTTCCGGGGCCCCCCTTGGGCCACCCCCCGGGAAAAGATCGGGCCAGGAACGGCAACCGCCGGCAACGTACCCGGCGCCGCAGGCGCCCGCCCGGGGCTTGCCCCGGCGAGGTGGCGATGGAGGAGGGACTCCCCCATGATTGGGGGTCACCGGGGGTCATTCCCCCGGTGAAAGTTCAGCGCGGGTCCGCAGCCCGGCGAGCTCGTACTGCCAACCGCCCTTGTTCCCCGTCCACTCGCTGTCGCGCAGGGCCTCGGGCAGGTCGAGCGACGCGAAGCCGCTCTCCACGACCGTGACCCCGACCTCGTCGCCCACCGGCCGCAGGTAGAACTCGACCAGCGTCGCGTTGCCCGGCACGGGCGCCGCGCCGCCGAAGGCGCTCGCCCAGCGAAACGAGGCGTACCCCTGCGGCTCCACCCGGACGACGTCGACGACATAGGGCCGCTCGTCGCCCCGGTAGGTGACCGCCACGCGCCCCGGGCCGCGGGCCGGCTCGGCGCCGCTTCCCGGGAGCCACCAGCCGGGCCGCGCGATCAGGCGCCACACCTTGTCCTGCGACGCGCGGATGGTGATCCGCTCTTCGATACGGTCTTCCATGACAACGCCTCCCTCGCCCCGGGGACACACCGAGGGCCGAGTCTTCCACAGCGCCGCGAATTAGTGCAACTCGACACTTGCAGATACAGCCTGGCGGAGGACATCTGGCCCCGAGACCCCTGAAGCCTCTGTGACAGGAGTGACTCGCGCGAACAAGCTTCTGACAATGTGCTTAACAGCGGCGAAAAACGCGAGCCGGGGGCCGTAAAATCGCCCTAATGGAATCTGCCCTCTCGGACCTTACCGGGCGGATGCTCGACCGGCGGTACCACGTCCGCTCCCGCATCGCGCACGGTGGGATGGCCACTGTCTACCTCGCCACCGACACCCGGCTCGACCGGGAGGTGGCGCTTAAGGTCATGCACGCCGACCTGGCGCGCGACGCCGACTTCGTGGCGCGGTTCATCGGCGAGGCCAAGTCGGTGGCGAAGCTGTCCCATCCGAACATCGTGGGCGTCTACGACCAGGGGGCGGACGGGCAGTACCTGTACCTGGCGATGGAGTACGTGCCCGGCCGGACGCTGCGCGAACTCCTGCGGGAGCGCGGCTGGCTGCCCTGGCAGGAGGCCCTCGCGGTGATGGACCCGGTGCTCGCCGGGCTCTTCGCGGCGCATCAGGCCGGGATCGTGCACCGCGACGTGAAGCCGGAGAACGTGCTGCTGACGGCCGACGGCCGGGTCAAGGTCGTGGACTTCGGCCTGGCCAGGGCGACGGCGGCGGTCGGCAACACGCGGGCCGGGCAGATCATCGGCTCGGTCAACTACATCGCGCCCGAGCAGGTCAGCGGCGCGCCGACCGATGCGCGGACCGACGTGTACTCGGCGGGCATCATGCTGTTCGAGATGCTCACCGGCCGGCAGCCGTTCAGCGGCGAGACGCCGCTCGCGCTGGCGTACGCGCACGTGAACTCGGACGTCCCCGTGGTGAGCACGGTCGTCGGCGGGATTCCGCCGTCCGTCGACCAACTGGTGCGGGCGGCGACCAGCCGCGACCCGAGCCAGCGGCCCGCCGACGCGGGGGTATTCCTGCGGGTGACGCGGACGATGCGCGGCATGCCCGAGCCGGCCGAGTCGGTCACCGCGGCGTTCGCCGTGCCGACGGCGGCCGGGGCGGCCGCGTACGGCGGCGGCACCACCCCGTACGGCGCGGGCGCGCCCTACGCCGGGCCCGGCCAGGGAGCCCAGCGCCCGGCGGCCCCCGGGTCGCACACGATGGTCGTCGGTCCCGGGTACGCGGGCTACGAGACGGAGGCCGGGTACGGCGGCGGCGGGCCTGGGCGGCGCCGGGACGGCGCGGGCGAGCCCTTCCTGCAGCGCTGGCTGTTCAGCAGCCGGATCGTGTACGTGCTTGTCGTCGCCGCGGTCCTGCTCGCCGCCGCGGGCGGCGGCTGGTACCTGACCTCGGGGCGGTACACGTCGGTGCCCGCGGTGAGCAAGCTGTCGGCCGCCGAGGCCTCGTCGATGCTGCAGCAGGCCGGCTTCAAGGTGCGCACCGGGCCGTCGGTGATCGATGACAACGTGGCGAAGGGCGAGGTGATCGGCACCTCACCGTCCGGCAAGGCGCTGCCGGGGGCGACGATCACGCTGACGATCTCGCGGGGGCCGAAGATGATCACCGTGCCGCAGCTCCCCGCGAGCGACAACGCGGCACAGGCCATGGCGGCGCTGCGCGCGGCCGGGCTCGCCGTCGATCCGAAGGCCAACCCGGTCGGCGTGCCGAACAACCCGCAGATCGGCACGGTGGCCGGCACCACGCCGCCCGCTGGCACGTCCGTGCCAGAGAACAAGCCGGTCCAGGTGAACGTGGTCGAGGGTCTCGGGCTGACCAACCTCGTCGGGCAGAACGTCCAGGTCATCCAGGGGTGGGCGAGCCAGCACAGCATCAACCTGCAGATTACCCAGGTCGCCAACAACGCGGCGGCCGGCACGATCTTGTCGCAGTCGCCCCAGCCAGGCGCGATCATCACGCCGGGGCAGACGGCGGTGAACGTGACCGTGTCCAACGGGCCGCCGGGCATCCAGATCCCC
>DAHWEX010000113.1 GCA_027326205.1 Actinomycetota bacterium | reverse complement strand
CGCGGCGGGCAGGGCGGCGGCGGGGACGCCGGCCAGCTGCGCCGCCGCCGCGAGGTCTTCGGCCGGCGAGCCGTGCGCCGCCGCCGCGAGCGCGGCGCGCGCCTGCGCCCGCGTCGCGATCTCGTTCGGGCTCGTCTCGCTCCGGCCAAGGAGGCCGGCGATCGCGGGCACGGCCGCGATGTCATCGGGCCGGCTGAGCGTGACGGCGCACCAGCCGTCCGCCGCGCGCAGCAGGAAGCTCGATCCCCCCGCGGAAACCCGCCCGCCCCGGGTCAGGCCCGCGAGCGCGGCGCGGCCGGCGATCAGCTCCGCCGGGTCGGTGCGCACCGCCGTCCCGGCGCGCCCGGTCACCCGCGCCAGCTCCGCGCTGACCCGGGCGAGCATGGCGAGGGCCGGCGCCGCAGAGGCCACGGGCGGGCCGTCCGGCGGCCCGGTCAGCGCCATCGCGCCGGACGCCGCCCAGTCCAGCACCGCGCAGCTGTCACGCATGCTTCATTATCGGCGTGATCGGCCTGCCCGGCGCCTAGCGGCTGCCCGGCGTTCTTGCCGGAGCCGGGTGCCGCGTCACCGACCGGGCCGGCGGCCGTTCGTGCGTCGGCACGGTCCGTGAGTACGGCCGCACCTCGCCGGCCGACCGGATGAACTGCTGCAGCCGCGCCGGATGCTCGCCCCCGGGCGGGCCGTCCCCGGCCGGCCGGGGCGTGCCCCGGCGGCGCTCGGCGACCAGCAGCAGCTCCGCGGCCATCACCGCGAGGTCGTGGCTCGACTGGTGCTTGTGCCCCCGGCTGCCCAGGTCGACCTGCGCGATCGCCGCCACGCCGTGCTCCTCGGCGGTGTCGAGGAGGACCGCGAGCTCGATGCCGTACCCGACCGGGATGGGCAGCGACTCCATCAGCCCGCGGCGGGCCGCCCACTCGCCGGCCAGCGGTTGCACGACGCCCGCCAGTTCGGGCCACCACAGGCTGAGCAGCGGCCGGGCGACGAGCTCGGTGACCCGGCCGCCGTCGGCGGTCACGGAGCCGTCGCCGTCGGCGAACAGCCGTTCGTAAAACCCCTTGACGAGCAGCACGTGCTCATCGAACAGCAGCGGGCCGAGCAGCCCGGTCACGAAATGCGGGCCCCACTGGGTCAGGTCGGCGTCCACGAAGACCAGCAGGTCGCCCTTGGTCACCAGCAGGGACTTCCACAGCGCCTCGCCCTTGCCGGGAAAGGCGTCCAGGTGCGGAGCCACGTCTCGCGCCCGGTGCACCGTGGCGCCGGCCCTGGCTGCCGCGCCGGCTGTCTTGTCGGTGGAGTCGGAGTCGATCACCACGAGCTCGTCGAGCAGCCCGGTGCCGGCGCCGAGCGCCGCGATCCGGGACACGACCTCGCCGACGGTGGCCTCTTCGTTGCGCGCCGGGACCACGACGCTGACCGTCAGGCCGAGGGCCCGCTTGCGGTCCGCCAGGCGCTGGGCGGGCCAGTCTTGCCAGCGGCTCGTCCGCGCCCCCCACGGTGCCGGGGTGAAGCCGGATGCCGCCGCTGCCTTGCCGTCCCCTGTGGCTGGGAGGGTCACCAGATGCCTCTCTCCGGCAGTGATACTTAATCTCATAAATATGGTATTGAGTACCACTGCCGGATTTCAAGAGACGCTGAAGCGCGAGATCCGGAACCGGCCTCCCAGGTTCTAGGCCGCGTACTCCGTTTCGCCGATGAACGCCGCCCACAGCCCCGCGTACACCCCGCCGGCCGCGACCAACTCGTCGTGCGTGCCGATCTCGGCGACACGGCCGCGGTGCATCACGATGATCCGGTGCGCCCGCGCCGCCGTGGTCAGCCGGTGGGCGACGACGATCGTCGTGCGCCGCAGCGCGAGCTGGTCCGTGGCCGCGTTGACCGCCGCCTCCGACGCCAGGTCGAGCGCCGCCGTCGCCTCGTCGAGCAGCAGGATGTCCGGGTCGGCGAGCTCGGCCCTGGCCAGCGCGATGAGCTGCCGCTGCCCGGCCGACAGGTTCCGGCCGCGCTCGCCCACCTCGTGGTCGTAGCCCTTCGGCAGCGCGGTGATCATGTCGTGCGCGCCGACGGCCCGGGCCGCCTCCTCGATCTCCTCCAGCGAAGCGGACGGCCGCGCGTACCCGATCGCGTCCGCGACCGAGCCGCTGAAGAGGTACGCCTCCTGCGGCACGACGCCGAGCCGGTGCCGGAACTGCGTGCGGTCGTAGGCGCGCACGTCCACGCCGTCGACGAGCACGGCGCCGCTGGTCACGTCGTAGAACCGGGCCATCAGCTTCACGATCGTGGACTTGCCCGCGCCGGTCTGGCCGACGAGCGCCACGGTCTCACCGGGCTCGATCGCGAACGAGACGCCCGCGATCGCCTCGCCGGCGGCCTTGGCGTCGACGTCCGCGCCGTCGAACTGCGACCCGGTGTGGTAGGCGAACCGCACGTCCTGGAACTCGATCCGCCCGGCCAGCCCCGAGGCGGGCACCGGCACCGGGTCGGCCGCGTCCGGCACGGAGGTGCGCAGCCGCAGCAGGTCCTTGATGCGCGCCACGCCGACGGCCGCCTGCTGGTAGCCGTCGAAGACCTGGGAGAGCTGCTGGATCGGCGAGAACACCATGTCGATGTACAGCAGGTAGGCGATCAGCGCCCCGACCGACAGCGCCCCCGACCGGACCTGGCCCACCGCGACCACGAGCACCAGGGCGGACGCGACCGTGGACAGCGTCTGCACGAACGGGAAGTACAGCGCGATGTACCGCTGCGCCCGCAGCCGGGACTGCCGGTAGGCCAGGGACCGCCCGGCGAACCGGTCCCTGTTCGCTCCCTCGCGCCGGAACGCCTGGGTGACCCGCAGGCCGGCGACGTTCTCCGCCAGGTCCGCGTTCACGACGGAGATCCGCTCGCGCGCCTCGGTGTAGGCCCGCGACGACTTCCGCCGGAAGACCACGGTCGCCACGGCGAGCACCGGGACGATCGCCAGCACCAGCAGCCCGAGCTTCACGTTGATGACCAGCATCGCCGCGAGCACCCCGACGAAGGTCAGCAGCGACGACACCATCGTGACCAGCCCGGTCTGCAGGAAGGACGAGAGCGCGTCGACGTCGCTGGTCATCCGGGTCATGATGCGCCCGGACAGCTCCCGCTCGTAGAAGTCGAGGCCGAGCCGCTGCAGCTGGGCGAAGCTCTTCACCCGCAGCGTGTACAGCAGCCGCTCGCCGTTGCGCCCGACGACCATCGTCTCGGCGATGTTCACCAGCCAGTCGGCGAACACGATCGACAGCCCGATCAGCGCCATCGCCGCGACGACGTGGAAGGCCCTGGCCTGCACGCCCGAGTCGATGCCGCCCCGCACGAGCGCGGGCAGCGCGAGGTTGGCGGCGGCGTCGAGCCCGTCGAGCACGAGGCCGGCGGTCAGCGCGACCGCGATCGGCTTCAGCAGCTTGCGCAGCGTGAACTGGGTGTCGCCCGCCCGCGCCTGCACGATGCCGACCTTCGGGGTGTCCTTGACCGGCGGCAGCGCCTCGACCTTGGCGATCAGCTCGGGGCTCGGCGGCACCGAGCCGATCATCCCGTCCATGTGGCTGGCCCCGGCGCGCCCGGCGCGCCCGCCGCCCACGCGGGCCGCCGCGCCCGCCCGCGGTCCGATGGCTGAGGTCCCGGTGAGCGCGCGCGCGGCCGCCACGTCAGACGACAGCGACGATCCCGAACGGTTCCGTGCCCTGCCCCCCCGCGTCCCGCTTCGCGCCACGCCGGGCGCGGCCTGCGCCCCGGCCTCCCGCGCGGTCGTCAGGTCGCCGGCGTCCACGCCCTCGACCCCGTCGCCGGGCCCGGTGATCAGGATCCGGTACAGCTCGCACCGCTGCGTCAGCTCGGCGTCGGTTCCGATGTCCGCGACCCGCCCGTCCGCGGTGAGCACGGCGATCCGGTCCGCGAGGTTCAGCGTGGACTTCCGGTGCGCGATCAGCAGCGTGGTCCGTCCGGCCATCACCCGGTGCAGCGTGGCGTGGATCTCCGCCTCGATCCGCGGGTCCACCGCCGAGGTGGCGTCGTCGAGCAGGAGGAACCGCGGGTCGGTGATGAGCGCCCGGGCGAGCGCGACCCGCTGCCGCTGCCCGCCGGACAGCGTGAGCCCCTGCTCGCCGACGACCGTGTCGTAGCCGTCGGGCAGTTCGCGGATGAATTCGTCGGCCTCGGCGGCCCTGGCGGCCGCGACGACCTGCTCGTCGGTCGCGTCGGGGCGCCCGTAGGCGATGTTCGCCTTCACCGAGTCGGAGAACAGGAAGGAGTCCTCCATGACCATGCCGATCGCCGACCGCAGCGACTGCTGGGTGACGTCGCGCACATCGTGCCCGCCGACCCGCACCGCGCCGCCGCGCACGTCGTAGAACCGGGGGAGCAGCAGCGAGAGCGTGGACTTCCCGGAGCCAGACGGCCCGATGACCGCGACCGTCTCGCCCGGCCTGACCTCAAGCGACAGCCCGCGCAGCACCGGCTGCGACGGCACGTAGCCGAACTTCACGTCCTCGAACGTGATCCCGTTCGCGTCGCCTGGCAGCTCGACGGCGTCCGGCTTGTCGGCGATGACCGGCTTGGAGTCGATGACCTCGAAGACCCGGATGACGCTGGCCCGCGCCTCCTGGCCGATCGTGACCAGGCTGGTGAGCACCCGGACCGGCCCGGTGAGCTGCGCGAGGTAGGTAGAGAAGGCGAGGAAGGTGCCGAGCGTGACCTCGCCCTTGATGGCGAGCCAGCCGCCGAGGGCGAGCACGCCGACGAGGCCGAGCGAGGGGATGGCGGTAAGCCCGGGGTTGTACCTGGCGGTGAGCCGGATCATCCGCAGCCGCGAGCCGAACAGGGCCCCGCTCGCCGCCTCCATCCGCTCCATTTCCTGCTCTTCCTGGCCGAACCCCTTCACGACGCGCACGCCGCCGACGGCCTCGTCGACGATCCCGGCGACCTCGCCGACGACCTGCTGCGCGTGCCAGGACGCGGGGAACAGCTTCCGGCGCGAGGCGGTGGCGATCAGCCAGAGCGCCGGCGCGACCGCGAACGCGACGAGGGACAGCAGCGGGGACAGGGTGAGCATGATGACGAGGGAGAAGACGAACAGCAGCACGGAGCCGATGATCAGCGGCACCCACTGCAGCAGCCCCTGCACCATGTTGATGTCGGAGATGGACCGCCCGACAAGCTGCCCGGTGTGGATCTCGTCCTGCCGGGCCCCGTCGAGGCGGGACAGCGACTCGAACAGCTCGGTCCGCATGGCGTGCTGCACGTCAAGGGCCATCTTGCCGCCCCGGTAACGCCGCAGGTAGACGCCGAGGAAGTTGGCCACGGCGGCGATCACCAGCCCGGTCGCCAGCGGCCAGACGGACTGCTTGCTCGCCACGATGACGTTGTCGATGATGTTCCGCTGCAGCAGCGGGATGGTCAGCGCCGCCACCGTGTAGAGGACCGCCCCGGTCAGCGCGATGACCACGTCGTGCTTGAACCGCCAGCAGTACCCCGCGAGGCGCCGGATCCAGCGGTCCTCGTTGGCCGGCCGCACCACACTGTTCCGTTCGACAATCGTGGGCCGTTTGCCGCTCTTGGGCCGTTTGCCGATCTTGCTCAAAGCCACTCCGCGTCACCCTCGCTTCCGCCCAGGCCCCGGCCGCCGCGCCGTCACGCCGCCGGCTGGTCTACTCCAAGCCAAACCCCTCTAACACAGTAAAGAGATAATTCATTTCCCGAGCTAACGATTTTTCCAGCCGGCCACCGGGTCCGCACCGCGTGCTGACCCGTCCCGGCCAGTCGTTCCCCGAGTCGTCGCCGGTCACCACGGCCCGGGCCGCCCGCCGGCCTGCGACCTGCCCCGGCCGCCCGCGCCCCGGTTCAGCCGCCGGTCACCCCAGCCCCCAGCCCCCAGCCCCAGCCCCAGCCCCAGCCCCCAGCCCCCCGTTGGCCGGTCGTCGACTGCGGCGGCCGACCGGACATCCGTCCGCGAGTGCGTACCCTTCGCCCCAGCTTCACCGGGCGAGGGCTGGCGCTCCATAGCGTGCTTCCGGCCGCCCGCTCGCGATTATCACGCGAACTTTGCGCCGCAGGTAAGAAAAACGCTTCCCGGGCCACTTATTTACATCGGACGCAAAGAGGGTTATTCGCGACGCCGACTGGCGCTGGCCCTCGCCGCTAAAAGCAGATCGGCGCTGTGGCGCACCGCACCGATAGGACTGGCTGCGCGGCGCACAGCGCCAAGGGGCCGTTAGCGCAGAGGGCCACAGCGCCAAACTCGGCAACGCGGGCCCGTCGCACCCCAGATAGGCCTCTCGGCACTACGCCCACGAAATAACCGCGAAACGCGAATACCGCTTCATTAGCCTTGAAGTGCGACAAACCCGGAAATGCCGACAATATCTGACATGAAGTCGCCAACCTAAGGAATGATCACGGAAACTTACTGCACCACGGAATTTCAGTGCTCATATAGCGCACTTATTTTCCGCCGTGCCACGAAATTCCGCGATCATCGTTCGACGGGCGAGATCCGGCTATCACCGGCAGCCACGTAACTTTACCCCAGTCGAAACCACATCGCCTTTCCCGGGCTCGGCCAGCACCACGGACGGCTCGCCGCCGACGATGCCGCACCCGTGGGCCGGCCTCGGCCGCTCACGCAAGCCAGACGCCGACCTCAGCCGGCCTTCTCCGCTTTTCTCCACCGCTCGCACCACCGAACGGGGTGCGGGCAGGTCCGAGGCCAGCCGCACCTTCACGGAAACAGATGCGACAAACCCACCAACTGCACCATGGCGCACCCGCTCGGGAATGGCCGCGCGAAGCCAAACGGACCAATATGTGAAATTTACCCGGCGCCTTGGGCTCTTCGGGTTGCAGAGTTTGAATGGCCAGGGTCCGGGCGCTCCCTTTGGGCAAGACGGCGGATCACTGGGAGTGCTCCGGCGCGCGCAACGATCCACCGTAACGGGGACGCGGCGCGTGGCCGCCTGCTCCCCTTTGGCCGCGCCGGCTACCTTGGCGCTTCAGTCCCTGTAGTAGCAGCCGCCCTGGCCTGCCTCCACCGTAATCGCATGCAGGCAGGCATGAGTGAGTCGCTGGGGGTGTCCCAGCTGGCGATCAGCAGAGCGGCACCGGCCATTACCCTCTGTATCGGTGCCTCAGCC
>DAHWEX010000107.1 GCA_027326205.1 Actinomycetota bacterium | reverse complement strand
GGGCCCGCCTCGATGGCCGCCCTCGTCAGCCGCGGGAAGTCATAGCTGACCTCCAGCGGCCCGAAACAGTCTTCACAGGCGTAGTACGGGCCAAGTCCGGCGGTCTTGCCGCACTCCCGGCAGGACAGGCCGGTCGCGTTGCCGAGGCGGGGGGCTGCGGGTGTCATTGGGCGAGGCCTCTCTCTCCCATCTTTCCCAGTGATCACCTTGATCACGGGCCGGAGTTGGCACCATGTCGCGCGCTGCCTCGCCGTTCCTTCGGGGGTGTGGGGGGCGTCCCCCACACGGTACAAACGGCCGGGAAGGTGGCCGAAGGCCACCGAACAGGCGTCTGCACCAGGTGCGTTAGTCGCGATGGTTGCCGGGGCTTCACAGGGCCGATCCCTCCACCCCTCTGGATGAGGTATTCAGTTGTGCGACGCGCCGGTAACCAGCGGTCAGGTAACACTGTAACCGATTAACCGCCGACCCCAGCACCCCGGGCGGCGCACGATTCATCTAATCTTGTGCCATATGACTAACGACCCGGGCCGGCTGCTGATTGTCGCTTCGAATCGTGGACCCGTCTCGTACAGCCGTGCCGCGGACGGCTCGCTGTCCGCCCGGCGCGGCGGTGGCGGACTGGTGTCCGGGCTGATGTCGGGGCTTGGCTCGGTGGCCGCCGACGGCGGCGCGCTCTGGCTGTGCGCGGCGCTCAGCGAGGCCGACAAGGAGGCCGCCCGCCTGGCCGGCGGCACTCCGCCCGCCCCGCCCGGCGAGGTTCCGGTGCGGATGCTCGACATCCCGGACGACGTCTTCGACGCGGCCTACAACGACGTCGCGAACTCGGTCCTGTGGTTCGTGCACCACCTGCTGTTCGACACGCCCACGCAGCCGGGGTTCGGCGCGGACTTCCGCGCCGCCTGGGCCGCCTACGTGGCCTACAACGAGGCATTCGCCGACGCGCTCGCGCAGGAGTGCGCGCCGGGAACCCGGATCCTGATCCAGGACTACCACCTGTCGCTCGCGCCGCGACTGCTGCGCGACCGCTATCCCGCCGCGCGCATCGCCCACTTCGAGCACACGCCGTGGGCGCCGCCGGAGTACTTCCAGTTGCTGCCGGACGACGTGGCCGTCGCGATCCTCGACGGGATGCTCGGCGCCGACCACGCGGGCTTCCTCGCGGAGCGCTGGGCTGAGGCGTTCCTCAATTGTTGCGAAACCGTGCTCGATGCCGATGTCGTCCGTATCCGCCCTGGCAGCGGCCGCGTGCGGTACCGGAACCGGGTGACCGAGGTGGCGGTGCACCCGCTGGGCGTGGACGTCGCCGAGTTGCGGGCGCGGGCCCGGCAGCAGGACGTCCGCGGCAACGCGCTCGTCCTGCGGGAACTCGCGCGGGGCCGTCAGCTGATCGTGCGCGTCGACCGCACTGAGCTTTCTAAGAACATTGTGCGCGGACTCGCCGCCTACCGTGAGCTTCTCGTCACCCATCCGGAGTGGCGCGGCCGGGTGACGCATCTCGCGTTCGCGTATCCGTCGCGTTCCAGCCTGGCCGAGTACCGGGCCTACACGGCGCGCGTTCACGAGCTTGCCGCCGAGATCAACGCCGAGTTCGCGACGCCCGACTGGGAACCGCTTATCCTTGACGTCAAGGACGACTACCCACGCTCGCTGGCAGCGTGCGGGATCGCCGACGTGTTGCTGGTCAACCCGATCAGGGACGGCATGAACCTGGTGGCCGAGGAAGGGCCGGCTCTCAGCGAGCGCGGCTGCGCGCTGGTGCTCTCCAGGGAAGCGGGTGCCGCCGCCTTGGTCGGCGAGGCCGCACTGCTCGTCAACCCGTATGATGTCAGCGAAACCGCTAACGCCTTGCATGCGGGCCTGATCATGCCGGCCGCCGAGCGGCAGCGGCGTAGTGCAACGATCGCAGACGCCGCGGCCGCACGTGCGCCGGGGCGCTGGCTGGCGGAACAAGTTGAGGCACTCGGCTGACTGTCGGGAACGACAATGTTACGCTCCGTGCCTTTCTATCCGGTTACGGGTAGAACAAGCTTGTGGTGGTAGTGGGCCCGGAAGCGCCGGACCTGTCGGGAACAAGCACGCAAAGGCTCAACACCTTTCTATAATTCAGACGCCACTGTGTACGCCAGTGAGCCTGCGTACCAAGCATGAGACCTGGGATCAGCCCAGAGCAGATGGGTTCCTTCATTGACCGTAGACAGCAAGCTCCGCGCCGTCCGTCGTGACTTCGGTGCGGCGGAGCGCGATCCCAGGGACTCGGCAGGACTGCTCCTCGGGCGGCTGACCGTGCTGCCAGCCCTGGTGTTCCTGCCGTTCATGCTGAGCAGCTTCCCGCTGCTGCTGATCGGCTACTTCAAGCCCATCCCGGTGATCGTGCTCTGGCTGGCGCTCACCGCGCTGATCGTCCCGTACGCCTGGCGGCGCATTCCCTCGGTGACCGGCGCCGGCCTCTGGGGCACGCGCTACCAGGGCCTGGCGAAGCCCACGCCGCGCTGGACGCTGTGGTCGCTGGTGGCTGTCTCGGTCGGGTTCTGCGTTTTCAACGAGTTCTTCCACTCACAGTTCGTGATCATCGAGTACGACGCGGCGCAGTACATGCAGTTCGCCCAGTGGATCTCGGCGCACGGCACGGCGATCACGCCGGAGAACTCACAGTTCTTCGGCGGCCACCCGTCGAGCATCGTCTACGCGAGTGCCGCGCAATACGCGGTGGGCAACCACATCGTGCCGCAGTTCATGGCCGGAATGCCGATGCTGCTCTCCCTGGGCTTCTGGGCCGGCGGCGCGCGGCTCGCGGTGTTCTGGGCGCCGGTGCTCGGCGCGCTCGCTGTCTTCACGTTCGGCGGCCTGGTGGCCAGGCTGGTGGGTCCGCGCTGGGCGCCATTCGCCGCGCTGGCGATCGCGGTCACCATCCCCATGCAGTACGTGAGCCGCGACACCTGGAGCGAGACGCTCGCGCTGATCTTCCTGGTCGGCGGTCTGTCGCTGTGGATCGACAGCCAGCGCGCGCACCGGGGTCAGGAAGACGCCGAACCGTGGCGGACCGACTGGCGGCACCATGCGCGGTCCGCCTCGCACGTGCTCGCGGGTCTCAGCGGGCTGCTCCTCGGTATCCTCTTCCTGGTCCGGCTCGACGGACCGGCCGACATCGCGTTCGTGATCCCGTACTGCGGCTTGCTGGTCTTGCGGCGGCAGCGGCAGGTGGTGCCGCTCATTGTCGGTTTGATCGTGGGCACGGCGTACGGCGCCGCCGACGGGGCCTTCGTGAGCGCGCCCTATCTGATACCGGGCAACGGCCTGTCGGTGCTAGGCATGTCCGCGCTGATCATCATGCTGGTCATCGGCACTATCGTGGCCGTGCGGTGGCTGCGGCGGCGCGGCTCCGAGCTGAGCAGCCCGCCAAAACCGTGGCTGGTCAAGGCCGTGCTAGCCCTGCCGTTCGTCCTGGTCGTGGTGTTTCTCCTGCGGCCTTACGTGGAGCGGGGCTGGCGCACCGATTACTATCACGCGTACGCTCCGCTGAGCTTGCACCAGATCTACTGGTACACCGGCGCCACGACCATCGCGTTCGCGGTGATCGCCTTCGCGATGCTCGGCAAGCGGTGCGTCAAGGGCGAGGCGCCGGTCTGGGCGCTGCCCCTGCTCGTGTTCGGCTGGGCCACCCTGTTCTACCTGTACCAGCCGTCGATCACGCCGCATCAGCCATACGCCAGTCGCCGGCTGGTTCCCGCCGTGCTGCCCGGCCTGATCCTGCTCGCGGTGTGGCTCACTTCCTGGCTCGCCCGGAAGTCGCAGGCTATCCACTTGGTCGACGTGCCCGACTACCTGAAGCGGACGCCCCGGGTAGCCGTGATCGCCCTCTGCGCCGCCGCCATCGCCCTGCCGCCGCTGATTGGAAACGTCGGCGGGCTCGCGTTCAAGCGCACCTTCGTCGGCGAGATCGCAGCGGTAGACAAGCTCTGCGCGGGTATTCCGGCAGGGACAGCCGTGCTTGTCATCGACAACACGATGTACCAGCCGTTCGGCGGAACCATCCGCGACACCTGCGACGTGCCGGTAGCGGGCGTGCAGACCACTCGTCCCGGCGGTCTCCTGCCCGCCACCGGGAACATCATCGAGCCGGCCACGATCCTCGCCGCCGTGCGGTCCATCATTGCCTCCGGTCATCGACCGTTCGTCCTCGCCCCCACGGCTGCCGAGTTCGCGCCGCTGATCAAAGAATTCGGTAGCGGCACCGTGAAACTCCTCATGGCGCAGAGCGTGAACGACGACGAGCACATTTACTTCGGTACGCCGCAGAACACCGCACCCGAGCGGTTCACTGTCTACAGTTGGGAGCCGGCTCAGTGATTGCCGAGAAGGAAGAGACCGCGCGCGAAGACGTAACCGCGCCCTACGTCACGATTGTCCTGCCCTGCTACAACGAGGAAGGGCACGTCGTCGCCGAGATTGAGCGGATCTCCGCGGCGATGGACGCCAGCGGCTACTCATATGAGCTGATGTGCGTCAACGACGCGTCGACCGACAGCACGCTTGCGAAGCTCTACGAGGCCGCGCCCCGTTTCCCGCAGATGGAGGTCGTGAACTTCCACCGCAACAGCGGCTCTGGCACGGTGCGCCGGATCGGCACCCAGCGGGCCAAGGGCGAGATCGTCGTGTGGACCGACGCCGACATGACGTACCCGAACGAGCGTATCCCCGAACTGATCCAGATCCTGGAGAAGGACCCGACGATCGACCATGTCGTCGGCGCCCGGACCAGCGAGCAGGGCACCTACAAGCTGCTCCGGGTGCCCGCCAAGTGGTTCATCCGCAAGTTCGCCGAGAAGCTGACCGGGGCGAAGATCCCCGACCTGAACTCGGGCCTGCGGGCGTTCCGGCGCGAGGTGTCGCTGCCGTACCTGCGGCTGCTGCCCGCCGGCTTCTCCTGCGTCACCACGATCACCGTGTCGTTCCTCTCGAACAACCACGAGATCTACTTCCTGCCGATCGATTACTCCAAGCGGGCGGGCAAGTCGAAGTTCAAGTTCGGCAAGGACTCCTACCGGTACATCCTCCAGGTGCTCCGGATGACGATGTACTTCAACCCGCTCAAGGTGCTCATGCCGGTGGCGCTGACGCTGCTGAGCATCGGCATCGTGAAGGCCATCTACGACGTCACCGCCAACCACTTCAAGGTGGCCACGGACACGGTGCTCGTCTTCGTGACCGGGCTGCTCATCGCGTCCCTGGCCTTGCTCGCCGACCTGATCGTCAGATCCCGAGACAGTTAGGCGTGCGGCGGTACGAGCCGTTCGGTCAGCGGGGCGACGACCTGCTCTGGGGTGAACCGCTCAGCGGCGAGCTGACGGGCCGAGTGGCGCAGCTTCAACAGCGCCTCACGGTCGTTGGCCAGCCCGAGCAGGGCGGCGGCCAGCGCGTCGGGGTCACCCGGCGGCACCAGGACGGCGGCATCACCGAGTACCCGGCGCTGCGGCGCGGTGTCCGACGTGATCACCGCGCACCCGGCGGCGGCCCCCTGGAACACCTTGTTGGGGACCACGCGCAGCGCCTTGTCGCTGGTGCCGAAGATGCCGAGGCACACGTCATGCGAGGCCACCAGCGCGGGCAGTTCGGCGGCGGGCACCCAGTCGAGCCAGCGCACCGACGTGTTCGCCGCGGCGGCCCGCTTGGTCTCGGGCTCGTCCTGGCCGCCGCCGATCATGGTCACCTCGACCGGCGCCCCGGCCAGGCGGCCGAGCGCCTCCCCGATGACCGGGGTGCCCTGGAGCGGGGTGTAGAGGCCGTAGAAGACCACCTTCAGCGGGCCGCTGGCGTCGGCGTCCGCGGTTGGATCGACGGCCGCCTGATGCCACGGTGTGGGCGCGCCGACGTGCACCACCACGGCCTTCGGCCGGTACTTCTCGGGGACGATCTCCAGGTGCTCCTCGGTGTCCACCACGACGATGTCGGCGGCGCGGAGCGCGGCGGCGTCGATCGCGGTGAGCAGTCGCTGCTTCAGGCCGCCGCCCGCGATCCTGCGGTCCTTGGCGGTGTTGGCCGCGCTGATCAGGTGGTCAAGGACGATCGGCACCCCGCGCCGCGGATAGAGCAGGCGCGCGAGGTGCACGTCGAAGTGGCCGAGGTAGCCCACCACGACGGCATCGGGCCGGCCCAGGCGACGGGCCTTCGCCGCGAGCCCGAGCCAGCGGCTGGCGAGCCTGGCGGCCAGGCCGCCCACCTTCCAGGGTTTTGCCAGCATCTCGACGCGATCGGCCGTCGACAGCCCGAGTGGGAGATTACACTCGGTTACATCGATCCCCCGGGCGGCCAGGCCCTCGGCGATGATCGCGACGCGCGGGTGCATCGCGGTGTCGTAAGTACCGAAAATGATTGTGCGCATGATGCCCCGTACCCTATGGCATAGCGCACCGACCAGACCGCTGGGACGCAGATGAAGCCGCAAGCCATCGTGAAGAAGCTGCTCGGCAGCCCCGTGCTCAAGTGGACGGTCGCCGTCATCGTGCTGGTCGTCGGCGCCTACGAGATCCACGAGAGGTGGGCGGGGGTCAGCAGCGGCCTCGACCAGATCGGCCTGCTCGCCTCGTTCGAGGCGCTGCTCGCGCTGCTGGTGGCGCAGTACGCCAACCTGAAGGTCTGGCAGGTGATCCTCGCCGGGATGGGCTCGCCGCTGCGCACCTCGGTGGCCGGCCGGATCCTGCTCATCGGGCAGCTCGGCAAGTACATCCCCGGCTCGCTCTGGCCGGTGCTCACCCAGATGGAACTCGGCGCGCAGGCCAAGGTGCCGCGTCCCCGCTCGGCGACCACCTCGGCCCTGGCCATGCTGATGTCGCTGGTGGTCGGCCTGGTCATCGCCGTGGTGACGATCCCGTTCGCGGCGGTCCGGTCCGGCGACTACCTGTGGGTCTTTGTCCTGCTGCCGTTCTGTCTGGCGTTCTTCCACCCGAAGGTGCTCAACGCGCTGCTCGGCTGGCTCTTCAAGCTCACGAAGCGGGCTCCGCTCGAGAAGCCGATCGGCGGGCGGACCATCGCCGTGGCCGGCGCCTGGCAGGTCACGGCCTGGCTGTTCCAGGGCCTGCAGATCTGGATCCTCGCGGAGAAGTTCGGCACGCCGATGGGCCGCCTGACGCTCATCGCCCTCGGCGGCTGGGCGTTCGCCTGGTGCGTCGGCTTCGTCATCATCCTCGCGCCGGCCGGCGCGGGCCCGCGCGACCTCCTGCTCATCGCCGCGCTCAAGCCGGTGATCGGCCTCGGGCCCGCCACCGCGGTCATGCTCGTGTCGCGCGGCATCACGATCATCAGCGACGTCCTGGTCGCCGGCGTGGCCGCGTTTCGGCGCCCGCGCGTCACTGCGCCAGAGTCCCCGGCCGACCTGGCAGCCTCAGACGCCCCCGCCACCGTCCCCCCGGACGAGCCCGCCCCCTGACTGAGACGAGCCCGCCCCCTGACTGACGCGATCATCAGAGTTCAGGGCTCCGCCACGCCGGAATGTCAGACGCGAGCCGTAGCGTGGTCTCTGTCCCCCGGGCGGGTGGCGGGTTTGGGGGAGGGGAAGTAAGTAACCGGTGGCCCCGGTCTTTGCCGCTAGCGGCCCAGGGCCTGGTACCTCGCCTCGGTGGCGTCCTTCTGCGGGCCCCACCACCAGGCGTTCTCGCGGTACCAGTCGATGGTCGCCGCCAGGCCGGCCCGGAAGTCGCCGTAGCGGGGCCGCCAGCCCAGCTGGGTGCGGATCTTCGTGGAGTCGTTGGAGTAGCGCAGGTCGTGGCCAGGACGGTCGGCGACGTGCTCGAAGGCGTCCGGCGCCTGTCCCATCAGCTCCAGGATCAGCCGCATGATCTGCTTGTTGCTGCGCTCGTCGCCGGAGCCGATCAGGTAGGTCTCGCCGATCTTGCCCTGGGACAGGATGAGGTGGACGGCCGCGTTGTGGTCGTCGACGTGGGTCCACTCGCGCACGTTCTCGCCCTTGCCGTACAGCTTCGGCGTCGTCCCGCGCAGCACGTTGGTGACCTGCCGGGGGATGAACTTCTCCACGTGCTGGAACGGGCCGTAGTTGTTCGCGCAGTTGGAGACCGTCGCGGCGACGCCGTATGACCGCGCCCACGCGCGCACCAGCATGTCGGAGCCCGCCTTGGTCGCCGAGTAGGGGCTCGACGGGTCGTAGGCCCGCTCCTCGGTGAACTGCTCGGTGCCGTCGAGCGGCAGGTCGCCGAACACTTCGTCGGTGGAGATGTGGTGGAACCGCGCGCCGTGCTTGCGGACCGCCTCGAGCAGCGTGTACGTGCCGATGAGGTTGCTGCGGACGAACGGCTCCGGGTTGTGCAGCGAGTTGTCGACGTGCGACTCGGCCGCGAAGTGCACGACCAGGTCGGCGCCGGCGATCAGCTCATCGACCAGGGGAGCGTCGCAGATGTCCCCGTGGACGAACTCAACCTGGTCGGCCACCGGCGCGAGCGAGGTCTGGTCGCCGGCGTAGGTCAGCGCGTCGAGCACGCGCACCTCGTACTCCGGGTGATGGCGCACGGTGTAGTGCACGAAGTTCGACCCGATGAACCCGGCCCCGCCGGTCACCAGCATGCGTGTCATGGGAACGCGATCCTCTCGCTGCGCCTATTGACCGGTGCCCGTGCCGCCGGTGGCCATGATGCCGGGCAGGGCGCGGTGCAGGGCTTCCTTCCAGTCGCCGATGGGCGCGATGCCCGCGGCGGGCCAGGCGTCGTGGCCCAGCACGCTGTAGGCCGGGCGCCTGGCCGGCGTGGGATAGTCGGCCGTGCTGATCGGACGGGGTGACGCCAGGGACCGTTCGGGCTCGCCGCCCAGGTCTTGACCTTGATCTTGATCTTGACCTGCGCGCACCGACGCGTGGTAGTGCTGGAAGATCTCCTCGGCGAAGCCGAACCAGCTGGTCTGCCCGGAACTCGTCGCGTGGTAGACGCCGGGCGGGGCAGAGCGCTCGATCAGCGCCACGACCTGGGCGGCGACATCGGCGGTCCAGGTGGGCTGGCCGTGCTGGTCGGCCACCACGCCGGGGGAGGTGCCGTCGGCGGCCAGGCGGAGCATCGTCTTGACGAAGTTCTTGCCGTGGGCGCCGTAGAGCCACGCGGTGCGGACGATGTAGCTCGCGCCGGGCAGGGCCGCGCGGACCGCCTGCTCGCCGGCCAGCTTCGTGCGGCCGTAGGCGCCCGCGGGCGCGGTCGGCGCGTCCTCCGGGTACGGCGACCTGGCCTGGCCGTCGAAGACATAATCGGTAGACGGGTGAACGAGCAGCGCCCCGGCCGCGGCGCAGGCGGCGGCCAGGTTGGCCGCCCCGTGGCCGTTGATGGCCAGGGCCCGCGCCTCGTGCTCCTCCGCCGCGTCGACGGCGGTCCAGGCGGCGCAGTTGACCACGACGTCGGGCTTGGCCGCGTCGACCGCCTTGGCGACGGCGGCCAGGTCGGTGATGTCGAGGTCGGCCCGGGTCAGGGCGGTGATCTCCTCGCCCCGGGCCGCGAGCAGGGCGGTCAGGTCGCGGCCGAGCATGCCGGCCGCACCGGTCACCAGCCAGCGGCTCATGAGCTGATCTGCACCTTGCTGTGGTCGCCGAGTACGAGCCGGTGAGCTCGCGGTACCCGGGGCGCGGGAGTCACTTCCGCGTGATGGCCGATGAGCGAGGCCTCGATGCGGCGGACGCCGCGCAAAGAGGCGTCCGACAAGACGATCGAGTACTCGATCTCGCTGTCGTCGACCAAGCAGTTTTCGTCGATGGCCGTGAACGGGCCGATGTAGCAGCCCGAGATCGTGCTGCCAGCGCCGATGATCGCGGGGCCGACGATGCGCGACCCGGTCACCGTGGCGCCTTCCTCGACGACCACCCGGCCGATGATCTCGGAGTCGTCGCTCACCGTGCCGTCAAGCCGCGGCTCCAGGCCCTCCAGGACAAGGCGGTTCACCTCGAGCATGTCGGTGACGTTGCCGGTGTCCTTCCAGTACCCGGTGATCGTCGTCGAGTGGACCGTGCGGCCGTTGTCGAGCAGCCACTGGATCGCCTCGGTGATCTCCAGCTCGCCTCGCCAGGACGGCTTCAGGCCGGCGACCGCCTCGTGGATGGCCGCCGTGAACAGGTACACCCCGACGAGGACGAGGTCGCTCTTGGGGTGCTTCGGCTTCTCCTCCAGGTTCTTAACCCGGCCCGTGACCTCGTCGAGCTCGGCCACGCCGAACGACCGCGGGTCGCTGACCTGCTGCAGCATGATCTGAGCGGCGGGCCCCGCGGCCTTGAACTCCTCGACCAGGGCGGTGATCCCGCCGACGATGAAGTTGTCGCCGAGGTACATCACGAAGTCGTCGTCGCCGAGGAACTCGCGGGCGATAAGGACCGCGTGCGCGAGGCCGAGGGGGGCGAGCTGCCGGATGTACGTGACCTTGATGCCGAACTTCGACCCGTCGCCTACGGCCGCTTCGATCAAGGGCGCGGTGTCGCCGACGACGATCCCCACGTCGGTGACCCCGGCCGCGGCGATCGCCTCAAGGCCGTAGAAGAGCACCGGCTTGTTTGCCACGGGAACCAGCTGCTTGGCTGACGTGTGCGTGATCGGACGCAGGCGCGTGCCGGAGCCGCCGGATAGAACGAGAGCTTTCATGGCGGAAAGTACAAACCCTCTCGGTGGTGTCCGACCGTGATCTGTGCCCGTTCACTCTACGCGTTAGCGTGGGCCCCGCTCTCCGGTATGAGTGAACGCCCAGCACGTGGCCTTGGCGTTTGCACTCTCCCTAGGAGAGTGCTAAACATGGGTTGGCACTCTCCCCGTGAGAGTGACAACCACAACGGCGGGATCGGGCGATGAGGTACCGCCTGGCGGCAGGAAGGGACTGCCGCCGCGCGTACCGTCCGTCGCGGGCTTCGGCCGGTCCTAACGTATGCCACGGAGGACTGGAACCAATGGCAGCGAAGATGATCGCGTTTGACGAGGACGCCAGGCGCGGCCTCGAGCGCGGCATGAACCAGCTTGCCGACGCCGTGAAGGTAACCCTCGGCCCCAAGGGCCGGAACGTGGTTCTCGAGAAGAAGTGGGGCGCCCCCACGATCACCAACGATGGCGTGTCCATCGCCAAGGAGATCGAACTCGAGGACCCGTGGGAGAAGATCGGTGCCGAGCTGGTCAAGGAAGTAGCGAAGAAGACCGACGACGTGGCCGGCGACGGCACGACGACAGCGACCGTGCTGGCTCAGGCGCTGGTCCGCGAGGGCTTGCGCAACGTCGCCGCCGGTGCCAACCCGATGTCGCTCAAGCGCGGCATCGAGTCGGCCGTCGAGCGCGTGAGCGAGGAGCTCTCCAAGCTGGCCAAGGACGTGGAGACGAAGGAGCAGATCGCTTCGACCGCCTCCATCTCCGCTGGCGACACCGCGATCGGCGAGATGATCGCCGAGGCGATGGACAAGGTCGGCAAGGAAGGCGTCATCACCGTCGAGGAGAGCAACACCTTCGGCCTGGAGCTCGAGCTCACCGAGGGCATGCGCTTCGACAAGGGCTACATCTCGCCGTACTTCGTCACGGACGCCGAGCGCATGGAGGCCGTGATGGAGGACGCCTACGTCCTCATCGCCAACTCCAAGATCTCCGCGGTCAAGGACCTGCTGCCGATCCTGGAGAAGGTCATGCAGGGCGGCAAGCCGCTCGCGATCATCGCCGAGGATGTCGAGGGCGAGGCGCTGGCCACCCTGGTCGTGAACAAGATCCGCGGCACGTTCAACTGCTGCGCGGTCAAGGCTCCCGGCTTCGGCGACCGGCGCAAGGCGATGATGGAGGACCTGGCGATCCTCACGGGCGGCAC
>DAHWEX010000083.1 GCA_027326205.1 Actinomycetota bacterium | reverse complement strand
ACGGCGATCTTCGCCAACTCCGCGCTGACCGGGGCGTCGGCGCGGGCGAGGAGTCCTGCTGCTGGTGATAGTGGATCGTTACGAGGCCCCCGCGCCTCCTAACGATCCACTATCAGGCGGACGCTGAATAACCCTCCATGTCCGGCGCGCCACGGATGATTGTTTTACGAGCTGTGCGCGTATATAAGTCTGGGAGTCCACTGCAAGGTTTATTTCCGCCACGTCCTGCGCATTCACCGCCGCCAGGGCACTCCGCTGTCGGCAGGTAGACGTATTAGCTGGCAGATTAGCTGGCGACGTGGAAGGGCGGCAGGTCCTGTAGGGATCGCATCTTTCTGAACAACCGACCGGGTACCTGAACACCTATCTGAACAACGGCAGGCGTATCTGAACAATCAGGGGGTGGAGTTCAGCGCTCTGTGATGAGCGGCCGGCCTGTGGACGGTCGTGAGTGCCTGGCCAGGTCTGGTGGGGTGCGCCGTTAACGGCTACCGCTGCTGGCGACGGGCGGTCAAGGCTGCGACTGGTCGCGTGATGGTATTGCAACGCCGGCGTGTCGGCTGGCGTGCCTGATCCTTCTGGGGCGCAGTGACATTCCCTGCGGGCGGTCAGGCGGGGCGGGCGGTGAACCAGGCGTGGTCGTCGGTCAGCCAGTCGCCCCGCCGGAGGTTTGCGCCGGCGAGGTTGCCGGCCAGTTCCTCGTCGCTGATCTGGTAGCTGGTCCAGGCATGCGTCCAGACGCTGGCGCCGACCTGGTACTCGATCTCGACGTGCATGCGCGGTGGTTCCCAGCGGGCTGAGCGGATGATGCGCCGGATGCCGCCAGGGTCATCCCGGACTGGCTCGGCTCCGGTGAACGTCTCGAACCACTCCGGCGGGTTCTGCTGGAACACGGCGATGCCGTCGTCGCGCAGGTGATGGCGCACGGTGGCGAGGAACCCCTGGCGGGTGACGGGACCGGCATTGATCATGGTGCTGGCCAGCAGGACCACGTCGAACCTGCGGTCCAGTCGCAGCGACTGGATCGGGGAGCACGCCGTCGGCAGGTCCGGGCTGCGGGCGAGCATGTCCTCGGAGTCGTCAACCCCGGTGACCGGGTGCCCCAGCGCCGCCAGGGGCCGGAGGATCCGGCCGGTGCCGCAGCCGAGTTCGAGGACCGACGCGCCTGCCGGCACGGCTGCGTGAACAATCTCCGGCTCGCCGAACGACGGCAGGAGCGCGTAGAACTCGACCGCGCACCCGTCGCTGGTTATCGCACCAGGCCCCGTTCCCGCATGCTCGTCCATACGTGAGGAACGCCGCTCTGCCCGCGGACAATTCCGCGCCTGCCCGGGAGAGGCTTGCGCGCCCCCCGGCGCCAGCCCGATCGCGGCGCTCTGCCGGTGGCTGTTCTTCCCCGGCCCCTGCGGCGTGTCGCTCCCGGGCTGGCCTGCGGCGGGCCGGCGACGTGCTCGACCAGGTCCGCAACGACGCCGCCGCCGAAGCCGCCCGGCAGGAACTGCTGGCGGCGTTCGACGCCGGGAGGCTGTCCGCCCGCCCGTCCGCAGCCAGGCAGGAAGCCCTGGCACCGGCTGGCTAGGGCCGTTCGTGCCGGCCATCCCGATCCGCCTGCCCCCGTTGCCCGGCGAGGCGCTCGACAGCCTGGAAGCCTACGCCCACCTGCTGCACGTCACCGTCCGCGACATCTTCGCGTTCGCCGGGGTGGACTGGGACCGGGTCAACGGCGACCAGCGCACGAGCAAGCCGTGGCTGCACCAGCTGGACGAGCCCGACCTGATCGCGCTCAGCGCTGTCACCATGGTTCCCGCCGGGGCCCTGGCCGGCATGACCCTGGCCCGCTACCAGGGCACCGGCCTGGCCGAGGTGACCGCCGAGCCCGGCCGGCCGCGGACCCCGCGCTGGTGGCGGCAGCTGACCGGGTCCCGCTACTGCCCGCGCAGCGAACCGGGGGCCGCCGCACGGCCAACGGGAACATCGCGCTGCGGGTACCGCCGGACGTGATCAAGGCCCAGTGCGCCCCCTACCGGCAACACGGCAAACCGTGGCACCGGTCCCGGCTCCAGAACCTCGGCGACTACGACATCGTCCGGATCTACGGGGCCGAGTACAGGGGCGTCGTCAACTACTACCTGCTTGCCCAGGACGCCTGGCGGCTGCACACCCTGCACTGGCACGCCCTGACGTCCATGCTGAAAACCCTGGCCGCCAGGCACAGGTCCACCGTCACCAAAATGGCCGACCGCCACCGGGCGAAGGCCAGCACCGGCGACGGCCCCAGGACCTGACACGAGGCCAGGCGCCAGCGCGAGGGCAAGAAGGACCTGGTAGCACGATTCGGCGGGATCACCCTGCGGCAAGACCGGCGGCAAGACCGGCGGGCGGTCATCCGCGACCCCGCGCCTGCCCCGGCACCCTACCCCCCAAGGAGCTGGCCAGACGGCTCCCCAAACGGGAATGCGAGCTCTGCGAGACCCGCACCACGGTGGCAGTCCACCAGGTCACCGGCCACAAGCAGCTCGGGGAACCGGGACCGGGCCAGCCCGCGTGGGCCGCCCTCATGGCAAAAATACGGCGCAAGACGCTCATCGCCTGCGCTCCCTGCCACGACTGGATCCACGCGAACCCCGCCGCACACGCGGCATAAATCGCCGGAGAGCCCGGTGCATTGAAAGGTGCACGCCGGGCTCGGAGGGAGGCCGCCCGGAAAAGGACCGAGTTCACCGAACATGAACACGGAACCTCGCCAGGCGGCCCACCCTACTCGCTCGGCCAGGTGGGAGCCGTCGCCTTGGTGGCTGACCGGCTCGCGGTCTTCGTGTCCGTCAATCACGGGGTGTCCCTGTCGGCGGCTGCGAACATGCTGGTAGACGAGGGGCTGCGCGGGGGAGAGCATCCGGGCGTGCTGTTCAGGCCGGGACCGACGGGCCGCCGCGCCGGCGGCGCCATCCGGCCGGGCAGCGTCACCTCTTTTCTTTCATGCGCGCGTAGCCCTGCCCTGTCTGTCAGGTGGTCCTGCCGTACGGTCTGCGGCGGGCTGGGGACGGGGGGAGATCGGCCTTGCTGCCGACGTGGTAACCCGTCACCCAGCTGTTGCCCTGTCCGGCCGCCTCGGCGATGCGCCGATCCCGAGCGCCGAGCCGATGCTGCCGGACACCGCGTTCACTCCGCGGCTGACGCCCTGCCGGCGAGCGGGGACCGCGTCGATCAGCAGGGTCGAAGCAGGTTGGGGTTCGAGTCGAAGTAGCACCCGCGGCCGAGCCCCACAGGACGCCGATGGCGATCTGTTCCGGCCACGCCTTGTGCCACGGCACGCAGGGCGCAGGAGACTACCAGCAGCGCGCCGGACGGCAGCAGCGGCGGCCGCGCGCCCGCCGATCCGGCGGGCCAGGTAGCCGCCGAACGGGCCGCCAGCCAGCCAGCCAGAAGAGGTGGTTCAGTTGGCGCTTACCTTCCGCCTAGCTGGGCCCAGCGGGCCGGGGTCATCCAGCAGAACTCCAGGTAGTGGCCGAGCAGTTCCCGCGTGTCCAGGTAGAGGAACTTCAGCTCTTCGCCGCTGGCTCCCTCGAACACGACCGGGTAGGGCTGCTGGTCGACGCGGCGGCGGAAGTCGTCCCAGTCGTCGACGCGGGCGCAGCTGTGATGGAACTTCGGCTCGTCGCCGTCCGGCAGCCAGGTGCTGAAGACCGGGACCGCCTCGGTGACCGGCTCGATGAACTCGTACTGCAGGTCACCCACCCAGATGAAGGCCATCTTGAGCGTCTGGTTCTGGCGGCCGCCGGGCGTCAGGACCTCGGTCGTCGCCTCGAACTTGGCCACGCTGCGGGCGTCGGCGCGGGCGGTGAACTCCGCGACCGCCTTGTCCAGGTTCCGCGTCACGTACGCGTTCTGGTAGTGCCGTCCTTCGAGCATGAGTGAAACCCTTTCAGCGGGTGGTGCCGTCCCAGAACAGAGACGGTGAGTCAAGGTTCAGCGGGCGCGCGTACGACAGGTCCCCGGTGTCCCAGGCGCCCTTGGGGAAGGTCTCGCTGACCGGGTTGTCCGGCCACTTCGCGTCGCCGCGGGCTTCCACCTCGATCGTGGTGCGGCGGACCAGGATCCTCCATTCGCCGTTCCGCCGCTCCAGCCGGTCGAGGTAACGGCCGCTTACGAACCAGGACCGGCCTGGCTCGGACCGGGGCAGCATGGCCCCGATGACGTAGGTCTCACAGTGCGCAGTGGCGCCGTCGATCTCGCAGGTGTGGTTGGTGATGTTGTGCATGTGCAGGAAGTAGCCGGCCGAGTGGGTCTTGTTCGCCCAGTCCCCGTACCCGGGCCCGGGCGTGACGAACTGGCCGTGCTCGTCGACGCCGTCTTCCCAGAAGCAGCTGTTCATCAGCTCGGGGTCGTGCCGGTCGTGGCCGCGGGCGTGCCGCATGATCACGTCGAGGATCGCCTGCCGGTCCTTGAGGTACTGCACGTCCTTCAGGAGCTGCTGTAGCTGGTCGTCGGTCATCGCGTTCCTTTCCTGGTCGTTGACCGGTTTGACGGACATCAGGTCGCGGACCGAGGGCGGGCGCCGGCCGCCGGCGTCGCTGAGCCCGTACTGCCGCGCCACCTCGGCCCCGATGAGGGTGCGCCCGCTCACCGCGAGGACGTCGGGGTCGGCCGCGAGGGCGGCGATGACGTGCCCGGTGAACTCCGGCGTTTCCGCGATGCCGGCGAGGTAGGCGAGCCCGGGATCGCCGTCGATGATCCGCCGCAGCCGCTCGGTCAGCACGGCGCCCATCCAGATCGACACCGCCGCGACGCCGAACGGCCGGAAGTCGACGGCCATGTCGGCGGCGAACTTGTCCAGGCTGGCCTTGTGCGCGCCGTAGGCCGCTCCGTACTGGTAACGCACGGCACCCGGGGCCGAGGTGAAGACCACCAGGCCCCTGCGCGGCTTCTGGGCCGTCTCCCGCGCCGTCTCCTGGGCCGTCTCGGTCAGCAGCGGCGCCGCGTGGTAGCTGGCGACCAGGCTGCTGCGCAGGCCGACTTCGAGCAGGTCGACGCTCGCGGCCAGCGGCTTCTCCCAGAACGGCACCGGGCGCTGCAGCTCCTCGCGGATCAGCGCCGCGTTGTTGACGAGGATATCGAGGCGGCCCTCGTCGCGGCGGACCCGCTCGAACAGGGCCGCTGTCTGCTCATCGTCGCGGTGGTCGACAAGCACCGCCACGCCCTTCCCGCCGGCCGCCGTGACCGCCGCCGCGGTGTCGTGGACCGTGCCGCCCCACGGCGACTCGCCCGCGCGCTGCGTCCGGCCGGTCACGTACACCGTGTAGCCGTGGGCGCCGAGCGCGACGGCGATCCCGCGGCCGGCGCCGCGGCTGCCGCCCGTGACCACGGCCACGCCGGCCTGCTGGCCGTCTGCCACGTGCCTCACCCCTTTCGGGAGAGGGCCCGCTCCTTCAGGAACGTGGCCGCGTAGCGGTGGAGGGAGTCGACCGCGCGGTCGAGGCTGTCGCCGGGCGGGCGCACGACGAACGAGTCCACGCCGGCGTCGGCGAGCTGGCCGAGGTGGTCGTGGTGCTCCTGCGCCGATCCGCACCGCTGGATGAAGCCGGCCTGGGGAGTGTGCACCTGGACGGTCAGCGCGGCCGGGTCGCCGCCTCGCTCGGCGGCGGCGTCCCGGACCTCCTTGATCTTGGCGGCAAGCTCGGCGACCGTGCCGATGCCGGGCGTGCGCGAGGTCTGGGCCACCTCCTGGCTCACCATCAGCGGGCTCCAGCCCTGGTTGCGGGCGGCCCGGGCCCGGGCGAGCGCGCTGTTGCCGCCGATCAGCACGGGCGGCCCGCCGGGCTGCGCCGGGGCGGGCAGCGAGGCCACGCCGCGGGCCGAGAAGTGCTTGCCCTGGTGGGTGAACGGGACGCCGGCCCAGACGCCGCGAATCACCTCCAGTGACTCGTCGAACAGTTCGTTGCGGGCGCTCATGTCGACGTTCAGCGCGAGGAACTCCGAGCGCAGGTAGCCGGTCCCGGCCACTACCGTGAGGCGCCCGCCGGACAGCAGGTCGACCGTGCTGAGCGCCTTGGCCGTCAGGAACGGGTTGTGGTAGGGGAGCACGAGGAGGTAGGTCATCAGCCGTACGCGGCTGGTCACGGCGGCGCAGAACGCCAGGGCCGAGGTCTGGTCAAGCGACTCGTGACCGCCCGCGTCAAGCCATTTCCGTGACGGGGCGGGGTGCTCGCTGAACGAGATCGCGTCGTACCCGCATTCCTCGGCGGCCTGGGCGACCCGGGTCATCCCCGCCGCCGTAATCAGGGCCGGGTCATAGCCGGCGGTGACGATCGGGTAGTCGACGGTGAACTTCATCTCGTTCCTCTCAGGTCTCCAGGTCTCCTGGCCTCCAGGTCGGGCACGTCCCGTCTGCCGCTGGCTTCAGTGCGTGCCGTCGTCGAGCAGCGCGAGGCTGGCGAGCGCGTAGCGCTGGCCGCGGCGCTCGCTGACCAGGTAAGACGGTGGGGCGAGGTAGGCGACGTCGCGGGGCAGCGAGTCGCCGCGGCGGGCCAGCGCGGCCCGGGCATCGGCCGTCGTACCGCACACGGCGATCGCCTCCAGCATGTCGTCGCTGACCGCCCGGGCCATGGCGTCGGTGTCGCGGGCGGCGAACGCCTGGCGGACGGCGGCGGCCTGGGCGGTCCAGCCGTGATGCTCGATGTAGGGGTCGTAGGTCTTCACGGTGAGGTAGAAGCCGATCATCCGGCGGGCGTCCAGCACCGCGCGGTCCGGGTCTTCGTCGTCGACGGCGGTGATGACCCAGCCGTGCTCCCGGGGCGCCGCCGCGTGCTCGGCCTGGGCGGCGCCCTTGGCTACCGCGGGCCGGACCACGTCGTCCCACCAGGTCCTGGTGAACAGGCCGTGGGCGATGATCCCGTCGGCTGCCCGGCCGGCCGCGCCCGCCATCAGCTTGTTGAACGCGCCGAGCAGGATCGGCGCGTCGATGCGGCCGAGCACCGGCGCGGCGACGACAGCGTCCACGCGGTAGAACTCGCCGTCGTAGCGGACGCGCTGCCCGTTCTCGGCGTGCAGCCAGGCCCGGACGGCGCCGACCAGGTCGGCCATCCGGGCCGCCGGCCGGTCGGCGGCGACCCCGAACCAGTCCCGGTTGATCTTGTACGCGCCCGAGCCGAGGCCCAGGAAGACGCGTCCTGGCGCGTGCCGCCAGACACCGCGGACGGCGGCCGCGTGCGCGTACGGCGTGCGGGCGAACGCGTAGGCGATGCCCGGGCCGACCAGCGCCCGCTCGGTGTGCAGCGCCATCTCGGCGAGGGTCGAATACGCCTCGTGGTCGACGAACTCGCCGCTGCAGAAGGCGGCGGCTCCGGCCGCCTCGGCGGCCGCGGCGACCTGCGCACCGCGCCAGGGCAGGCCGTACCGCCTGGCGGCGTGGCCCTCCGCCTGGGCCGTCACGGGGCCGTGCCCCGTCATCGCTTGTCCCGGGGCAGGCCGAGCGCGCGCTCGGCGACGACGGTCTTGAGCACCTCGTTGGCTCCGCCCGCGATCGTGTAGGCCCGGGCGTACAGGTAGGCGTCTTGCCACCAGCCGTCGGCGTAGGCCTGGCGGTCGCCTTCCACGGCCATGCCGCCGACTCCCTGCAGGGCGACGCCGCACTCGGTCATGGCCAGGTTGACCTCGCTGAAGAAGACCTTGGCGAGCGGGCCGTCGGCGGCGTCTTCGGTGCCGTTGGCGATCCGGGAGCGCACCGCCTTGCTCATCACGTCGGTGACGTGCGCGAGGGCGGCGAGCCGGCCGATCCGCTGCCGGGTGGCGCCGTCGGCGATAGCCGGCCGCCCGGCCGCGGTGGTGGTGCGGCGCGCGAGCTCGACGAGGTCGTCGAGTTGCGCGTAGAGTTCCACGGCGCGGGCGCTCACGCCGCTGCGCTCGTGGCCCAGGCTGGCGTTGGCGACCCGCCAGCCGCCGTCGACCTCGCCGATCACCGCCTCCGCCGGGATGCGCACGTTGTCGAGGAAGACCTCGTTGAAGTCACTGGTTCCGGTGATCTCGCGCAGCGGGCGGACGTCGACGCCGGGGGTGCGCATGTCGAGGGCGAACGCGGTGATGCCGGCCTGCTTGGCGACGTCGGGATTAGTGCGCGCCAGCAGGTAGCCGAGGTCGGCGTGGTGGCCGTTGGTGGTCCACACCTTCTGGCCGTTGACGACGAAGTGGTCGCCGTCGCGCACCGCGCGCGTCTTCAGGCTGGCCAGGTCGCTGCCCGCGCCGGGCTCGCTGAACAGTTGGCACCACAGGTCCTCGCCCGACCGGATCCGCGGCAGGTAACGCTGGCGCTGCGCCTCGCTGCCGAAGGCCAGGACCGCGCCCGCGGCGAGCGCCCCGGCGCCGATCTCGCCCCAGGTCCGGGCGCGGGCGATCTCCTCGGCGACGATGAACGTGTGCTCGATGGTGGCGCCGGGGCGGCCGCCGTACGCGGCCGGCCACGTCTGACCGAGGTAGCCGGCCGCGTACAGCCGGGCCACCCAGGCGCGCAGCGCCGGCACCTGGTCCGGGTCGGGCGCCCGCACCCCCACGTGCTTGCGCGCTCCCGGCCCGTGCCGCTCGATGAAGGCCCGGACCGCGGCCCGGTAGTCCTCCAGTTCCTGACTGTAGTCAAACCGCATGGCTTCTCCTGGATCGGTGCGGTCAGCGGGGCGGCATGCCGGGGTCGCGGGGCAGCCCGAGCACCTGCTCGGCGACCGTGTTCAGCTGGATTTCCCTGGTCCCGGCGCCGATGGTAGAGGCCCGGGTGCGCAGGAAGCCGGTCAGCCAGCGGGACCGCTGCACCGCCCGCGGCTCCGACTTCCCCAGCAGCCCAGCCGGGCCGAGCAGGTCGACCGCGAACTCGTGGAGGTCCTGCTCGAACGCGGTGACCAGCAGCCGCGAGATCGAGGACGTCGGGCCGGCGTCACCGCGGGCGAGGATGCCGCCGATGGTCATCATCGCGTTGTAGCGCATGATGCGAACGCGGATCTCCAGGTCGACGAACTGGTCGCGCACCAGCGGGTCGGCCAGCTGGCCCCGCTCGCGGGCGAGCGACTCCAGCTCGGTCAGCACGCGGCGGTACATCGCCGCCTGGTTCAGCGCGCCCGCCGCCCGTTCGTGCCCGAGGCTGGTGCGGGCCAGCGGCCAGCCGCCGTTCTCCGCCCCGATCCGGTTCGCGACCGGGACCCGCACGTCGTCGAAGAAGACCTCGGCGAACAGCTGTCCCCCGGTCAGGTCCCGCAGCGGCCGCACCTGCACCCCGGGTGCGCGGGCGTCGATCACGAGGTAGGTGATGCCGTGCTGCCTGCTGTCCCTGGTGCCGGTGCGGACCAGGGCGAAGAAGATGTCGGCGTCGCCCGCGTGCGAGGTCCAGACCTTCTGCCCGCGCACGACGTACTCGTCGCCGTCACGGCGGGCGGTGGTGCGCAGGCTCGGCAGGTCAGAGCCCGCCTCCGGCTCTGAGTAGCCCTGCGCCCAGACCGTGTCGCCGCGGAGCATCGGGGCGAGCCAGCGCCGCTTCTGCTCCTGGGTGCCGTACTTGATGATGGTGGGCGCGGCGATGTTCAGGCCGGTGCCGAGCGGCCCGGGGACCCGGGCCCGGGCGGCCTCCTCGTGGTAGATCACCTGGTGCGCGAAGGGCAGTTCCATGCCGCCGAACTCGCGCGGCCAGCCCGGGCCGGCGTACCCGTGGTCGAACAGCGTGGCCAGCCACGCCTTCGTCCAGCCCACGCGCTGCCCCGGGTCCTTCGGCGGCTTGCCCGGGTGATGGGCGGCGAGGAACTCGCGCAGCCGGGCGCGGAAGTCCGCGTCCGGCTCCGGCTCCGGCACGGGGAGCGCCGTGCTGGGTTCGCGTGTCATCGGTGCCCTCCCGGGTTAAGCCAGGGACCGTTCGGTAGGGGAATTCTGCTTTTACCCACGCTAGATCCCGGCTAGCTCGGCTAGCCGCGCCCGCTGCCGGGCGGGCGGCCCGAACAGCAGCTGCGACGACTTCGCCCGCCTCAGGTACAGGTGCGCGTCGTGCTCCCAGGTGTAGCCGATGCCGCCGTGGATCTGGATGCACTCCTTGGCGGCACGGGTGAAGGCCTGCGAGCAGTGGGTGTAGGCGAGCACCGCGGCGAGCGGCGCGTCCGGCTGCCCGGTGGCGGCGGCCGCGCTGGCGTGAAACACCGCGGACCGGCCGCACTCCACGTCGACGAGCAGGTTGGCGCACTTGTGCTTGATGGCCTGAAACGATCCGATGGGACGGCCGAACTGCTCGCGTACCTTGGCATAGCTCACCGCCATGTCCAGGCAGCGGGCGGCGCCGCCGAGTTGTTCGGCCGCCAGCGCGGCCAGGGCCAGGTCGAGTACCTGCGGCAGCCACGCCGCCGTGTCCCGGCCGACGCCGACCCGGACGGCCGGCGCGCCGTTGAAGGCGACGGAGGCGAGGGCACGGGTCGGGTCCAGGGTGTCCAGCCGGGCCGCCTCGACCCCCGCCGCGCCGCCGTCGACCGCGAACACGCCGAGGCCGTCGGGAGCGCGCGCGACGACCAGCAGCAGGCCGGCCGTGTGACCGTCGATGACGAAGAGCTTGGTCCCGGTGACGGCCCACCCGCCGCCGGCCGGCTCGGCGGCCGCGGCGACCTCGGCAAGGTCCCACGCGCCGGACTCCTCGGCGACCGCCAGGGTGGCGGTGAGCGTGCCGTCGGCGATGCCGGGCAGCCAGCGTGCCATCGCGTCCTCGTCGGCGGAGGCGGTGAGGGCCTGCCCGGCCAGGGCCACGGTCGCGAAGTACGGCGCCACCAGCAGCGCGCCGCCCATCTCCTCGAGCACGACCGCCAGTTCGGCCGGCCCGTACCCGGCCCCGCCGAAACGTTCGGGCACGGCGATCCCGGTCAGCCCGAGCTGCCCGGCGAGCAGCGACCATACCTCGTGGTCGCGCTCCTCGCCCGCCGCCATCAGGCGGCGGACCGCATGGCTGGGCGACCGCTCGCCGAGGAACTTGCGGACGACCTGGCGCAGCTCGTCGTGCTCCGCACTCGCACTGGCACCGCCGGTCATCCCGCCCCCTCGCCTGGGTCTCTCACACCAGTTAGTATAGTGCAATTAGCTAACTATGACAGCCCTTAGGGTCGCCCCGTCGAAAGGTGAACGATGGACATCAAGGGAGCGGTGGCGCTCATCGCCGGCGGCGGCGGGGGATTCGGCGCCGCCACCGCCCGGCGGCTGCACGCGGCCGGCGCGCGGGTCGTGGTCTGCGACCTCGACGAGGCCAAGGGCAACGCGGTGGCCGACGAACTGGGAGACGGCTCCGTCTTCGTACGGACCGACGTGACCGACGAAGACAGCGTGCGGCGGGCCGTCGAGGTGGCCGCGCAGTCCGGCCCCTTGCGGATCGCGGTCGTCGCCCACGGCGGGGGCGGGGGGCCGCGCACGCTCGACAAGGAGAACCGGCCCGCCTCGCAGGAGTCGTTCACCAAGGTGCTCGGCATCTTCCTGGCGGCGACCTACAACATCGACCGACTCGTCGCGGCCGCCATCGCCGCCACCGAGCCACTCGAGCACGGCGAGCGCGGCGTCATCATCAACACCGCCTCCATCGCCGCCTACGACGGCACCATCGGCCAGGCCGCCTATGCCGCGGCCAAGGGCGGCATCGTGTCGATGACGCTGCCACTCGCCCGCGACCTCGCCCCGGCCGGCATCCGGGTGGTGACGATCGCTCCCGGCACGTTCCTCACCCCGGCCTTCCGCGATGCCGACCCGGAGCAACTGGACGCCTACTGGGGCGCCGCGGTTCCGTTCCCCAAGCGGATGGGCAGGGCCGGCGAATACGCATCGCTGGCCCAGCACATCGCCGAGAATGTGTACCTGAATGGTGAGACGATCCGCCTTGACGGCGCGCTGCGCTTCACGCCTAAAGGAGGCAGGTAGCGGTGCGGACTGACCGGCACAATTAATCTGATGGGTTCATTCTTTTAAACGATGCGGCGGATATGATTGGGGCGTGACTACAGCAAGCGGCTCGCCATCCGTCATCGGAACGATCGTGCGGGCTCCCAAGACCGGCGAGCTGATCGCCACCAACCTCCGACGCCAGATCGTCCGCGGTGAACTGCGCCCGGGCGAGACCCTGCCCGCCGAGAGCCAGCTTATGGAGCAGTTCGGCGTGTCCCGGCCGACCCTGCGCGAGGCATTCCGCATCCTGGAGGCGGAGACGCTCATCAGCGTGCGGCGCGGCAGCCGCGGCGGCGCCCGGGTGGTCGCTCCCGACGCCTCGGTCGCCGCGCGCTACGTTGGCCTGCTGCTGCAGATGCAGGGGGCCACCATCAACGACGTCTACGAGGCCCGGATGATCTCCGAGCCGCCGTGCGCCCGGCTGCTCGCGCTGCGGCACACCGACGAGGACATCGAGAAGCTCACCCAGGTGGTGGACGAGCTCAAGGCGGAGGTCGCCGCGAAGAAGCCGTTCATCCCCGACCCGTATGTCTGGTCTAACCTCACCTACCGTTTCCACGAGCTGAT
>DAHWEX010000082.1 GCA_027326205.1 Actinomycetota bacterium | reverse complement strand
TCGACGCTGCCCTGGCCGGCCGCCCCGCCGGCCGCGGGGCGCCAGAGGGCGAGGGGGTCGGCGTTGGCGGCGGCCCGCTGCGCGGCCACGGCCGCCGCGGCGGCGCGGAACTCCGCCTCCAGTTCACCGCCCAGGCCCGCGACGACGGGCCGGAGGCGGCCGAGTTCCGCCTCCGCCGCGTCCAGCGGCGCCGCCACGGCCGACCAGACGGCCTCGGCGGCCGAGGTCACCGCGGTGACCACGCCGAACGAACGGCGCATCGCCCCGACGGCGGCGGCCAGGGTGACCGGCGGCCGGCCGGCCCCGGCGATGTCCCGGCGGGCCAGCGGCACGGGCGGACCGGCCAGCCGCACGCAGCCGCCGGTCAGCAGGTTCGCGATCTCGGGGATGTCCTTGCGGGCCGGGCGCCTGGCGCCGGCGCCGAGGGCGGCGATCTGGTCGACGACGGCCGAGTAGGCCAGGTAGTTCTCCCACAGGGCGGCCAGCTCCGCGGACGCCGCCGCCCACCGCTCGCGCGTCTGCCCGGCCAGCGCCGCGCCGTCCAGAACCCGCTTGGCGAAGCTGCCGTCAAGCTCGAGGAGGTTCGCCTGCACGGCGTCGCGTTCCGCGAGCACCTCGGCCACCCGCTGCGCGACCCGCTCCTCGGGCGTCACCACGGGAGGCCCGCGCCGGCCGCCGGCGGCGCCACCCTCGAACCTGACATCCCGTCCCCGCTCCCGGCCCGCAGCGATGCCCGTCACCTGCCATTCCCGGCCGTATTCCCGCGACCGGGAGCTCCTTTCTACCCTAACGCGCGCGCACTTTAAGCAGGCCTTCCGGTAACACCGGCGCTACCGGGCGAAGCCCGGCGAAAGTTCACCTCCGGCCGGGGCTTCGCGGCGGGCGCCGCCACGGGAACCGCGCACCCGTTCGGTGGAATGCGCGCGCCGCCGGCCTTGCGCGCGTGGTGAGACCCGCCGGGCCCGGCGGCCGTCGCGCCGTTAACTCCCCGAGCTGAAGGCGGCGTCGAAGGACGCGGCGGGCGGTTCGAAGTCGAACTGGCGCAGGAACGTCAGGGCCTGCGCCGCGCCGCGCAGCCGGTCCATGCCGGCGTCTTCCCACTCGACCGAGATCGGGCCGTCGTAGCCGATCGAGTTGAGCATGCGGAACACGTCCTCCCAGGGCACGTTGCCCCGGCCCGCCGAGACGAAGTCCCAGCCGCGCCGGGGGTCGCCCCAGGGCAGGTGCGAGCCGAGCCGCCCGTTGCGGCCGTCGAGCCGCTTGCGTGCCTCCTTGCAGTCCACGTGGTAGATCCGGTCGCGGAACTCCGCGAGGAACGCGACCGGGTCGAGGTCCTGCCAGACGAAGTGGCTCGGGTCGAAGTTCAGCCCGAACGCGGGCCGGCCGCCCACCGCGTCGACGGCGCGGCGCGCCGTCCAGAAGTCGTAGGCGATCTCGCTCGGGTGCACCTCGTGGGCGAACCGCACGCCCTCGGCGTCGAACACGTCGAGGATGGGGTTCCACCGGTCGGCGAAGTCCGCGTAGCCGCGCTCGATCATCGACGGCGGCACCGGCGGGAACATCGCGACCGTGTGCCAGATCGACGATCCGGTGAAGCCGATCACGGTCCGCACCCCGAACGCGGCGGCCGCCCGCGCGGTGTCCTTGATCTCGGCGGCGGCGCGCCGCCGGACCCCCTCCGGCTCACCGTCGCCCCAGATCCGGGCGGGCAGGATGCCCTGGTGCCGCTCGTCGATCGGGTGGTCGCAGACCGCCTGGCCGACCAGGTGCGCGGAGATCGCCCAGCACTTCAGGCCGTACTTCTCGAGCAGCGCATGGCGCCCGTCCAGGTAACCGTCCTCGCGCAGCGCCCGGTCGACCTCGAAGTGGTCGCCCCAGCAGGCGATCTCCAGGCCGTCGTAGCCCCACGAGCTCGCCAGGCGGCAGACCTCCTCCAGCGGCAGGTCCGCCCACTGGCCGGTGAAAAGGGTAAAGGGCCGTGCCATCACTTCACGCTCTCCCATGAGTTGCCGTGCGCGGCGCTTTCCTGCACCGCGTGAAGTACCCGCTGGACCGCGAGGCCGTCGGCGAACGACGGGCGCGGCTGCTCCCCGTTCCCGATCGCGGTCAGCAGGTCGCGGGCCTGGTGAGTGAAGGTGTGCTCCCAGCCGAGGGTGTGCCCGGGCGGCCACCAGGCGTCCAGGTAGGGATGGGCCGCCTCGGTGACCAGCACGCGGCGGAACCCGCTCAGGTCGCCGTCACCGGCCCCGGCCTCGTAGAGCTCAAGCTCGTTGAGCCGCTCCAGGTCGAACGCCAGGCTGCCCGCCGTTCCGTTCAGCTCGATGCGCAGCCCGTTTTTCCGCCCGGCCGCGCACCGGGTGGCCTCGAAGGAGGCGAGGGCCCCGGAGGCGAGCCTGGCGGTGAAGACCACCGCGTCGTCCACGGTGACCCGGCCCGGGCCGGAACCGCCCGTCTCCGGGTCGCCGGGCCAGCGCCGGGACTCGACGAAGGTCGCCGACAGGGCGGACACCCCGGTGATCTCGTCGCCGGTCAGGTAGCGGGCCAGGTCGACGATGTGCGCGCCGAGGTCGCCGAGGGCACCGGACCCGGCCCGCTCGGCCTGCATCCGCCAGGTCATCGGCGCGGCCGGGTCGGCCAGCCAGTCCTGCAGGTACACGGCGCGCAGGTGGCGCAGGACGCCGAGACGGCCGTCGGCGACCAGCCGCCTGGCGAGGGCGAGCGCGGGGACGCGGCGGTAGTTGAAGCCGGTCATCGCCCGTGCGCCGCCGGCGGAGGCGGCGTCGGCGGCGGCGTTCATCGCCTCGGCCTCCTCCAGGGTGTTGGCGAGCGGCTTCTCGCACAGCACGTGCTTGCCCGCGGCCAGGGCTGCGACGGCGACCGGGGCGTGCAGGTCGCCCGGCGCGCAGATGTCGATGAGATCGACGTCCTCGCGGGCGATCAGCGCGCGCCAGTCGGTCTCCACGGCGGCCCAGCCGAAGCGTCCGGCGGCCGCCCGGGCCGCGTTCTCGTCGAGGCCGCAGACGGCGGCGAGCCGCGGCACCAGCGGGACGTCGAACACCCGGCTGACCGCCTGCCAGGCGAGCGAGTGGGCCCGGCCCATGAACGCGTAGCCGACCATGCCGATGCCGAGTTCAGTGCGCGCTGCCATAGGGATCCCATTGTGGGTCAAGGGCGGCGGGCATGTCGAACGTGCTGGCGACGTCGGTGAACGCGCCGCTCGCCGCGGAGGCCTCGATCGCGGCCATCAGCTCGACCACGTGCAGCGCCAGTTCGCCGGACGCACGGTGCGGCGTGCCGGCCCTGATCGCGCGGACCATGTCGACGACGCCGCTGCCGCGGCCGGCCGCCGCCCCGGTGGCCGGGACGACCGTCCAGTCGGCGTCGCCCGCCCGGCGCACCCGCAGGTCACCATCGAACCGGTTGGGATCGGGCACGGCGAGGGTCGCCTCGGTGCCGGTGACCTCGACGAAGCCGGCCCGGGACAGCGGCGAGTCCCAGCTGAACAGCAGCGAGGCGGCCTGCCCGGCCGTGTACTCGGCGAGCGCGGCGACGTAGGTGGGCACGGCCACGCTGAACTCGGTGCCCGCGCGCGGCCCCGTGCCGATCGTCCGGGACTCGCGCGGGCGGCGGCCGACCGCGGCGACCCGCCGCGCCGGGCCGAACAGCGTCGCCAGCACCGACAGGTAGTACGGGCCGAGGTCGAACAGCGGGCCCGCGCCGGGGGCGAACAGGAACTCCGGGTCCGGGTGCCAGGCCTGCGGCCCCGGCCCCTGTAGCAGGGTGAGCGCGGTCAGCGGCGTCCCGATGCCCCCGGCGTCGATGAGCCGCCGTGCCGACTGCAGGCCCGCGCCGAGCACGGTGTCCGGGGCGCAGCCGACGCGGACCCCGGCGGCGGCCGCGGCCGCGAGCAGCGCCCGCCCGGCGGCGACGTCGAGGGTCAGCGGCTTCTCGCTCCACACGTGCTTGCCCGCGGCGACCGCGGCCCCGCTGACCGCGGCATGGGCGGCCGGGACGGTGAGGTTCACGATCAGCCCGACGCCGGGGTGGGCGAGCGCGTCGCCCGGTGCGCCCCAGGCCGGCACGCCGTGGGCGGCCGCCTGCGCCTTGGCCCGGCTGACGTCGAGGTCCGCCACGATGAGGACCTCGACGTCGGGGAACGCGGACAGGTTCTTCAGGTACTGGTTGCTGATGTTGCCGCAGCCGATGAGCCCGACGCCGAACGGCGCCATCAGGCGGGGCCCGCGGACGCGAGCCCGTGCCCGGTGAGCCAGGCGATGCTCTCGGCGACGGCCGTGAGCATGTCGGTGGCGCAGCGGTCGAGTTCGACCACGTGCCACTCGGCCGACGGGCAGGCGGCGAGGATGTCCGCGACCGGCATCCGGCCGGCGCCGACCGCGGTCATCGGGTCGTCCCTGGTGACCGGGCCGTCCTTGACGTGCAGGTAGCGGACCCGGTCGCCGAGCCTGCCAAGCAGGGCCGGGACGTCCTGCCCGGCGACCGCCGCCCAGTAGGTGTCGATCTCGAGCAGGACGCCCGGGTCGAGCGCGTCCGCGAGCGCCTCAAGGCCCGTCCGCCCGCCCGTCGGGGCGAACTCGAACGCGTGGTTGTGGTAGCCGAGGCGCAGCCCGTGGCCGGCCGCCCGGGCGGCGGCCTCGTTGAGCTCGCGGGCGAGGCCCGCGATCGCGCCCGCGTCCGCGAACCGCTCCGCCGGCACCGACGGGACGATCACGGTGTCCGCGCCGACCGTGCGCGCGCCGTCCAGCAGCGCGCCCGCGTCGTCGCCCAGGGCGCGGGCGTGCACGGAGCACACCGCGAGGCCCGCCTCGTCCAGGTCGGCGCGCAGCGCCTCGGGATCCGTCCGCACGTCGTACGGCTCGACCGCGCCGTACCCGAGGCCGCGCACGGCCTGGAGCACCGCCTTGCGTCCGGCCGGGAGCTGGTCGCGGAGTGTGTACAACTGCAGGGCCAGCGGATTACTCGTCAAGTTCCTTGACCTTCCCGCGCTCGGTTCAACCGCCTCAACGCACGCTAAAGATCGTTTAGATGCGTGTCAATGGACGGTGCCGGCGAAGCCGGGGGAATCGCCCGTCCGCGCCGCTTTCGAGTCCGCCGAACGGGCCGTTGTGTCACGCGCCGGTCCCGGGCCCCTCCGGGGCGCACGGCGCCGGGTGACGGCCGGGGTGCCCGGCGGGAGCGGGCCGGCTAGCCGGCCGGCGGCACCGGGACGGGGACCGTCGGCGCGTGCACGGGAACCGTGGGCGCGGCCTCCGCGACGATCTCGTCACCGGACTCGGCGTCGGGGCGGGGCGGGAACGGGATGAGGACGACCGTGATGTTGTCGAGCCCACCCTGGTCGATCGCGAACTTCGTCAGGTCGGCGGCCGCGTCCAGGGGCCGGGTGAGCGCCGCGGGCAGCGCCATGGCGGCGAGTTCGGCGGCCTCGGGGCGGTAGTTCCACAGTCCGTCGGAGCACAGCAGCAGGACGCCGGGCCCGCTCGGGGTGAACTGCTCGATGTGCGCCTCCGGTTCGGGGAGGTCCGCGCCGAGCCAGCGGGTGATGACATGGGCCTGCGGCGAGGCCATCGCCTCGTCCATGGTCGCCAGGCCCGCCGCGACGATCTCCTCGGCGAGCGAGTCGTCCCTGGTCACGCGGTGCGAGCCGCCGGTGATGTCCAGGGTGTCGTTCGGGCCGACCGGGACTGGCGCCTTCGCGGCGAGCCAGTAGGCGCGGCTGTCGCCCAGCCAGCACAAGGTCACGTCGTCGCGAGACGCCACCGCGGACACGAACGTCGTGGCCGACCGTTCGCCTTCAAGCTCGCCGAGTCCGGCCACAGACTGACGCCCGGCCACGACCGCGGCCCGGGAC
>DAHWEX010000066.1 GCA_027326205.1 Actinomycetota bacterium | reverse complement strand
ATAGTGGATCGTTACGAGGCCCCCGCGCCTCCTAACGATCCACTATCAGGCGGACGCTGAATAACCCTCATTGTTCTCACCTTTCCTTGCACAGTGCTCAGTAACTGCAGGTTCGGGCATTGCGCAGGCGTTGCGGCCAGTAGCTGGCTCAGCAGGTCCTCGTGGTGCGCGGGCTGCCGGGGGGCACCAGGAGTAGCTGAGGCCACGGCGCGCACCGGCGCGCGTCCTGGGATGTTGCTGCAGTCACTTCCTTTGCCCTGCCTTACCTTGCGCCCTTGGCCTCCGACCCGCCCTGGGTGCTTTCCAGGGTGCTCGCTGATGCCTATAGGGGGCAGGGCCTTGCGGCCCCTTGGTCCCGGGACCGAGGTCACTACCCCTGGGGGGTATGAGGAGGCAGGCTGCAAGTAGCGGCCCGGGAAGGCCCCTGGGCCCCGTAGGAGATGATGACGATGATGTTCTGGTACGGCGGCGGCTGGGCCTGGTGGCAGGCCGGGCTGATGTGGCTGGCGATGATCGCGTTCTGGGCGCTGCTGATCTGGGCGATCTACGCCCTGGTCACCGGCATTACGCGGCGGCCGGGCCACGCGGTGCCTGACGGGCCGCGGCAGCCGGGCGACGCGCGGCGCATCCTGGACGAGCGGCTGGCCCGCGGCGAGATCGACGCCGGGGAGTACCAGCGGCTGCGCGACCTGCTCGACGGCGGGGCCGGCCGCAGCGCGGCCGGATCAGGAGGCGCGCGATGACCGCCGTCCCCGGGGTGCGGCCGCAGACCCGGCCGCCCCGGCCGGTGCGCGGCTACGCCTCCGGGAAGGAGGACTACCTGCGGCGGCTGCGGAAGATCGAGGGCCAGGTCCGCGGCCTGCAGAAGATGATCGAGGCCGACGCGTGGTGCCCGGACGTGGTCACCCAGGTCGGCTCCGCGACCCGGGCGCTGCAGGAGGTCGCCGTCGGCCTGCTGCATGACCACATCAGCCACTGCGTTACCGCCGCCGCGGCAGGCTCGCCGGATGCCGGCGAGGCGCGGCTGGCCGAGGTCACCGCCACCATCCGCCAGGTCATCCGGCTGTGATAGCCGCGCCCGCCAGCCGCCGCGGCCGGGGAAGAGAAAGGCACTCTCGTGACAGCGACGGGCGCTGTTCCTGCGGGTGAACGGGGACTACCTGACCCGCCGCCCGCTGCCGCTCGTGGCGGCCGCCGGGTTCGCCGTCACCGGGAGCCAGCGGTCCAAGGCCGGGATCGTCGAGCGGCTCACCGCGGTCAAGCCCTTGAGCGGGTCGTAACCGGGAGCCGGGCGCCTGCCCGGCCCAGGACCTGCGCGGTACCGATGTGGCCACGGCAGTAGCGATCCCGGGCCGCGGTCACAGGTGGGCCTTGACCTGGGTGATGAGTCCTGCGGTGGAGAGGTACATGGAGGGGTACTCGCCGTACCAGCGCTCCGTGCCGCGGGCGTCGACGAGGACGAACCCGTGACCGGGCAGCCCGGCGTGCATGCCCTTGCCGAGGACGCCGTAGGCGCGCGAGACCGAGCCGGCCGCGTCGATCAGGTACGGGGTGCGGATCCCGAAGGCGGCCATCTCCTGCCGGATCTGGCTGGCGGGGTTCATCACGATCGGCACCACGGTGATCCCGGCCCTGGTGAGTTCGGCGGCGTGGTTCTCGAATTCGCGCATCTGGTAGAAGCAGGCGTCGCAGCCGGCACCCTCGCTGAAGTACAGCACCACGTCACGCCCGCGGTAGCTGGCCAGGCTGACGTTCCTGCCCGCGGTGCTGGCCAGGGTGAAGCCCGGTGCCGCGCGCACCGCGGAAGTCTGGACGGTGCCGGAACCGGAGCCGGAGGCGAGCACGGTCGCGATGACCAGCCCGGCAACGGCGGTGATCGCGGCCAGCCATCCGGCGACCTGCAGGCGGGCGCGGCGGCTGGCCCGTCGCTGCTTTTCCGCTGTGAGCCGGGACCGGGCCTGGCCGGGAGCGGCGCGGCCGGGCCCGGGGCGGCTGGCGTGCGGGTGCCCTGGCCGGGGGGTGCCGGGCTGCCGGGCCCCGGGACGCGGCGTGCCGCGGCGCGGTCGGCGGCTGCTGGCTGTGGTCATGACGTGCTCCTCGCTGGCGGGTGGCACTGATTGGCGTGGCTGTCGGCGCTGGTATCGCGGTCAGCGGCGGGACCGGGGCCGTCGCCGGCGGACGCAGGGTCGTCGGCGGCCTCCGGCTCGCCGGCCTCGGGATCCCTGCGGTCGCGCAGGGTGGCGGCGATGAACACGGCGGCCAGGGCGAGCAGCGCCAGCCCCAGCACCGGCTCCGGCACCGGCCTGGCCCATGCCTCGACGTGGCGGAACACCCCGGCCAGGCCGCGGCCGGCCGCGACCTGGAAGCCGGGGCCGCCGGTCATCCGCCCGGCGCCGGCCAGGTAGATGACGAAACCGCCCATCACCGTGAACCCGGCCGCGACGGCGATGCCGACCGTGGAGGTGACCAGGGTCCGCCCGGCCAGGCGCAGGCGCACGGGCCGGGACTGGCCGATGCGGTGCTCCGACAGGTGCAGCCTGTCCCAGGCCAGGGCCATGACCAGCAGCGGGAACACCATGCCGAACACGTACGCCAGGCCGAGCAGCGCCCCGCCCAGCGGCGAGGCCGACAGCGCCGACAGGGTCATCACCCCGGCCAGCACCGGGGCGCAGCAGGAGGAAGCGACGCCGGAGAACACGCCGAACGCGAAGAAGCTCCCGGTGTCGCCCCGGCCGGCGTCGGGGGCGCGGATGAACCGGGGCAGCGGCCACATCCGCCCGGACAGGGCCAGCGCGGCCAGCGCCAGCATCAGCGCCCCCGCGGCGTAGTACAGCGGCGCGTGGAACCGGGCGATGGTCGCCGTGACCAGGCTGATCCCGAGCGTGACCGGGACCATCACCAGCGCCAGCCCGGCGGTGAACGCGAGCGTGAGCGGCAGCAGCCGGCTGCGCCGGTTCTTGGCGGCGAGGGCTAGGTAGCCGGGGGCGAGGAACACGATGCAGCAGGGCGCGAACAGCGCTACCCCGCCGGCCAGGAACGCGGCCAGCACCGATCCGGAGGTCAGCAGCCCGTACACGGCTACCGCTCCCCCGGCCCGGCTGCCGCCACAGTGCCTGCCGGAGCCACGGTGCCGCGGGCGGACAGCAGCCGGGCCAGCTTACGGCGGGGCAGCCGCCCCGCCGAGAAGAACTCCCCGTCCACCAGCACCAGCGGGAACATGCCCGTGCCGTGCCGGCTCAGCAGCGCCTGCCCGTCCCAGCTGTCCGCTGCCAGCTCGGTGACGGTCAGCGGGTACGCCTGGCCGAGCTCAGCCAGCGCCGTCAGCGCGTCCGCGCAGTAATGGCAGGCCCTGGCGGTCACCACCGTCACCCGGGCTGGCCCGGTGCCTGAGTCCGTGCTCGTCACGGGAACCTCCCGGTCGTTCAGTACCTGAGTCCGGTTCCCAGCGTCGGCGGTCATCCCTGGCAGGTCCGTGACGCGACGATGACACTTTGGTGAAGCCCGGGGCTTCACCGGAACGTCATCGTTTCCGGCACCGTCCCGTCAGCGGGCGCGCCGACGCTGACAGGCATAAGGCATCTTCTGGAGGGAGGACGCGATGTTCGGAACGGGCTGGTGCGGCGCGATGGGTGCCGCCGGGTGGCTGTTCATGGCGCTGATCTGGGGCGGGTTCCTCGCGGTGGTGGTGTGGGCGGTGCTGCGGCTGTTCCCGCGCGGCCGCCAGGGTCCTGGCGAGCCGCTGCCGCCGGGCGGCCCGGGCACGGCCGCGGACCTGGACCGGCGGCTGGCCGCCGGGGAAATCGACGCCGATACCTACCTGCGGCAGCGGGACACGCTGACCGGCGCGCGCTGACCAGCTAGGACGTTGTTCCCTGCCCGTCACGGCCGCGCGGTGCCATGCTGAGGCGAGGATGACCCGGAGGAGGCGGATGATGAGCGGGCCGGACGGCGCCGGGAAGCCGCGGGCACTGATCGTCGAAGACGAAGAGCACCTGGCACAGCTGGTCGCCGACTACCTGGCCCGGGACCAGATCGCCGCTGAGATCGCGGCGGACGGGGAACGGGCCCTGGAGATGGCCCGGGCGTCCCGGCCGGACGTGGTGGTGCTGGACCTGATGCTGCCCGGCATCGACGGGATCGAGGTGTGCCGGCGGCTGCGCACCTTCAGCGACGCGTACGTGATCATGCTGACCGCGCGCGCCGAGGAGACCGACAAGCTGATCGGCCTCGCCGTCGGCGCGGACGACTACATGACAAAGCCGTTCAGCCCGCGTGAGCTGACCGCCCGGATCCGGGCGATGCTGCGCCGCCCCCGCGGCCCGCAGCTAGGCGACGGCGGTCCGGCGCGCCGGTTCGGGGACCTGGTCATCGACCCGGAAGCCCGCGAGGCGGCCGTGGCGGGCAGCCCGGCCGACCTGACGAAGCTGGAGTTCGACCTGCTCGACGTGCTGTCGTCGCGGCCCCGCGCGGTTTTCACCCGCCGTCAGCTCGTCGACCGGGTCTGGGGCCAGGACTGGTTCGGCGACGAGCACATCGTCGACGTGCACGTCATGCGGCTGCGCCGCAAGCTCGGCGACGACGCCGACCGCCCTCGCTACGTGCTGGCCGTCCGCGGCGTCGGCTACCGGATGGGCCCGGGCACATGACCCGCCGGCCGCGGCGGCCGCGCGGCCTGGCCGCCCGCCTGCTGACCGCGCAACTGCTGGTCATCGCCGCCGGGGCGGTCACGCTGGTACTGGCCGCGCTGGCGGCAGGGCCGCCGCTGTTCCGCGCCCATGTCCGGATGGCCCTCGGGACCGTCTCCCCGGCCCTGGAACGGCACCTGGACGACGCGTTCGCCGCCGCGGCCGGCATCGCGCTCGGCATCGGCGCGGCGGTCGCCGCGGTCACCGCCGTGGCGGTCAGCCTGCTCATTACCCGCAGGCTCTCCCGGCCGCTGCGCGACCTGTCCGGAGCCGCCGCCGCCGTGGCCGCGGGCGACTACACCACCCGGATCCGCGCTCCCGGGGTCGGCCCGGAACTCGACACGCTCGCCGGGGCATTCAACACGATGGCCGCCGGCCTGGCGGCCACCGAGACCACCCGGCGGCGGCTGCTCGCCGACGCCGCCCACGAGCTGCGCACCCCGCTGGCCACCCTCGACGCCTACCTGGAAGGCCTCGCCGACGGGATCCGCGTCCCCGGCCAGGACACCTGGGACATCATGGCCGCACAGACCGGCCGGCTCCGCCGGCTCGCCGACGACATCGCCCTGGTCTCCCGCGCCGAGGAAGGCCGGCTGCCCCTGCACAAGGTCGCCGTCTCCCCAGGCGGCCTGGTAACCGCCGCCGTAGACGGGGCCAGGCCCGGCTACGACGCCAAGGGCGTTCACCTGACCGCGCACGCCGGCGGCGGCCTGCCTGACATCAGCGCCGACCCGGACCGGATCGGGCAGGTGCTCGCCGGGCTGCTCGCCAACGCCCTCCGGCACACCCCGCCCGGCGGCACCGTGTGCGCCGCCGCTGAGGCGCTCCCCGACGGCAAGGCCGTGCGGGTCACCGTCACCGACAACGGCGACGGCATCGCCGCCGAGCACCTGCCTCACGTCTTCGAGCGGTTCTACCGCGCCGACACCGCCCGCGACCAGGCGCACGGCGGCTCCGGGATCGGGCTGACCATCGCCCGCGCCCTCATCACCGCGCACGGCGGCGCCCTCACCGCCGCCAGCGCTGGCCCCGGCACCGGCGCCCGCTTCACCATCACCCTGCCCGCCTGATGCAAGGACATCTCCCGGACAGCCACGGCGGCGGGCTAGTCCAGCGGCCCCCTGGCCGCCAGCGCCTCCCCCATCAGGTCACCGGGGTACTCATCCCGGGAGACGGTAGCCCGGTACAGGTAGGCGCGTCCTTCCTTTTCCGGGACCAGCCCCCCCTTGCGGTAGAGCACCTCCGTCACCGTCCACACCGTGTTGTCGGCCCGCTCCGTGTTGTCGGCCCGCTCCGGCTGCCGCGACTGCTGGATCTCCCGCACCGGCAGCGGCCGGCCCGCCGACCAGACCCGTTCCATGATCGCGCTCTCCAGCTCGCCGAAGCCTTGCGTCGTCCCTATCCCGAGTCAGTCAGTATGCCTCCCGCCGCGCGCTGCCGGGAATTCAGGACCGGCCATCGCCGCCGCCGTGGCTCATGCCCCGCATCATCATCGCCATCATCAGCGTGCAGCCGACGGCGACGATCAGGAGGGCCGGGCTGGCTACCCCGGTCGCGACCAGGATGACCGCGATCACGAGCATCGGGATGCAGCAGGCGATCATCATCCAGCCGTGACCGCCGTGACCGCCGTGACCGCTGTTGCTAGCCGGCTGGTCGCCGTGCTGGTGCTGCCCTCCCACGACGCGGCCGTCGATAACGCGGTCGTTACGCTGTGCCCTCATCGTTGTCACCGGCCCCTTCGCAGGGACCTCGGCAGGTAGCCGAGCTTCGCGTACAGCGGGCAGTGGCCGAGGGCCCCGGTGAGCGTCAGGTCCAGCCCTGCGGCGACCAGGAGCGCCTCAAACACCACGGCCAGCGCCGACGCGGCTCCGGCGAGCAGGACGAGCCCGGCAATGACGGCCGCCAGGCCCACCACGATCCGGCCGGCGCGCTCAGCGGGCGTGATATTCACGATGCGCCATGCGGGGCGCCGGCTCGCGGCCGGACGCGGGCTAATGGCCGGGCCTGTTCCGATTGAGCTGTTCATTGATCTCTCCTCTTACCCCAGGGGGGTACATCGCTGTCATGGTCCAGGTTCGGCCGGCATCCCTGCCACGCCCCTGGCAAGACGATGACGTTTCGATGAAAACCACGGCTCGATGAAGATTCGGGCGCTCTTGCCGCGGCGTTCCCTGGTCCGCGGTTCGACGGCTATGCCCCGTCCCGGCACGCGATCCGGCGGGCCCCGCCACAACCTGCGGGAACACGGACTGGCCGGGGCGGCGCTGGCCGCCGTGGTGATCGCGGTGCCAACCGGGATCATCCGGACGCCGTTCTACCACCGGATGATGCCGGTGAAGTGGTGGGACTACCGGACCCGGCAGTGACCGCCGTGCTGGAGAGTGTCCTGCTGGCCACGTACGTGTGGGCCGGGACCGCGGGCCTGGGCGGTGCGGCGCAGGCCGCGGGCGGCTGGGTGCTGTCGTTCTTCGCGGTCGGCTGCCCGGTCTGCAACAAGCTGGTGGGGCTGGCGGCCGGGGTCAGCGGCGCGCTGTCGTACTGGGCGCCGGTGGTGCAGCCCGGCGAAAGGCGGCTGTGCGGTTGGCCTAGTCGTCGTCGCTGGGGTCGCAGTAGTCGATCCGGGTGGTGGGGTGGAACGGGCCGAGGAGCAGCCGACGGGTGAACTCGCCGCCCTCGCCCATCTCCTCGGCC
>DAHWEX010000053.1 GCA_027326205.1 Actinomycetota bacterium | reverse complement strand
CGTCGGGGGCCGGGGTCACGAACGCGCTCGCGATCGTCTCGGCGGTGATGACGGCCCTGTGCCGGCCGACGCCGGGCACGTCGGCGTGCAGTTCGATCGTCAGCCGCTCGCCGCCGGGGACCGCCTGGTCGAGATGGGGCCACGTCACGACGTCGGCGTCGTGCGCCGCGCCGTCGAGGTAGAGGAAGCCGCGGCCGCGCTCCGGCTGGGTGGCGGTCGCGCGGTAGCGCAGCAGGCCGAAGCCCCGGCCGCTCGGGAAGCGCCCGTTGATGATGGCGTGGCCGGTGAAGCCGGCCAGGTCGCGGCGGCGGCGCGAGTGGCTGCGGAACCCGGGCCCGGCGAAGTCATAGGTCTTCCCCGCGACCGTCACCGTACCGCGCGCGTCGTAGAACTGGTGGTAGCGCAGCGACGGCGGCTGCTCGCCCCAGTCCCCCTCGGTGTTCCAGGGCGGGGCGGCGGAGGTGACCTCGACGTCGACGACGGCCTCGACCAGCTCGCGGCCCGGGCGGGGACCGGCCACGATCTCGTCGCCGGCCAGCCGGTGGACGGGGGCGGCGTAGCGACCGCGCCAGCGGCGGAACGGCTCCAGGCACTCCAGCCGCAGCCGGTCGCCCGCCGCCGTGGCGCCGCGGCTGCTGCGGCCGGCGCCGTGCTGGGCGAGCACGCTGCCGTCGGGGAGCAGCATGAAGACGCTCTCGCGGCGCAGCAGCACGTCGTCTTTCTCGGCGGCGAGATACAGGTAGTGCCCGATCCCCGCGTCCGGGTCGTAGCCGTAGAGCCAGTAGGCCTCGTGATGGCCGGGTGGCTCCTTGAAGCCGACCTGCGGGACGTCGGTCTCCGGCCGCCACGGCCCGGAGAACTCCGTAGCCGCCACGGTGCCGTCGTGATCTCGGGACATGACCCCACGCTAGAAATCCGCTGCGTTAAAGTCAATACGTCCGTTCTGGTTCCGATACAGTTGTTCCGGAATCGATCCGTTAGAGTTGAGCCCGCGATGACAGATGCCAGCCTCACCCTGGGCCCCGATGACCTCGCTCCCCGAGCGCGGATCCGGGAAGCCGCCCTGCGCCTGTACGCGCGGCACGGCCTGCAGGCCACCTCGATCCGGATGGTCGCGGACGAAGCCGGCCTGTCGCCCGGCGCGGTGATGCACCACTTCAAGTCCAAGGACGAGCTGGCCGAGGCGGTCCAGCACGCGGTCATCGCCACGATCCGCCAGGGCGTCAGCTCGGTCGGACTCGACGCGCCGCCGCACGTCGCCGCGCGCGAGCGCAGGCAGGCCTTTGACCAGCTTGTCACCGAGAACCCGGCGATCGCGGGTTACCTGCGGCGGGTGATCCTGGACGGCGGCCCCGCCGGGGTGGCCCTGTTCACCGAGGGATTCGAGCTCGTCCGCAGCGAGATGCGGGCCATGGTGGACGCGCGGATCGCCCGGCCGCTGCCCGATCCCGACGTCGGGCTGGTGCTCTACCGGGCGGTCAACCTCGCGCATATCGTGTTCGGGCCGCTGGTCGAGCAGATGCTGGGCCTGTCACTGGCCGACCCCGCCGTGCTCGGGCGCTTCCGCGAGGCCGCGGTCGACCTGCTCACCCATCCCG
>DAHWEX010000050.1 GCA_027326205.1 Actinomycetota bacterium | reverse complement strand
GAATCCGTAATACTCGCGGCTTAGGCCGCGCGGCCAGTCACCCGGACGATAGTGGGCAGCCGCCGGCGACCCGGCCCCATCCGCGGCCCTTCCATCAGGACGAGTCATGCGGCCACCCCACCGGCCCGCCTTGGCGGCTAGCGCGCGGCGGCCGTCCCGGGGACGATGACCTGGCCCGCGACCGCGATGTCGAGGTCGCCGGGGAACCGCGCGGCGGCCTCCGCGCGGGCGTCGTCGCGGCTGTTGCCGGGGACCAGGTGGGTGAGGACGAGCCGTCCGACGCCGGCCCGGCTGGCGTACGCGCCCGCCTGGCGCGCGGTCAGGTGAATGTCCGGCGGCAGGCCCGGCTCGTCGAGGAAGGCCGCCTCGGACAGGAAGACGTCCGCGCCGGCGGCCAGTTCCGGCACGGCTTCGGTCTCGCCGGTGTCGCCCGTGTAGACGAGCGACCGGCCGCCGTGGGAAAACCGGAACGCGAAGGTCTCCACGGGGTGGTTCACGTGCGCGAGCCGGACGTCGAACGGCCCGATCGCCAGTTCGCCCGGCGCGAGCGTCTCCCAGCGGAACCGCTTCGTCAGGCCCAGGTCATCGCCGTTCGGGCCGTGGATGAGGGCCATCCGCGCGGCGGTGCCGGCCGGCCCGTAGACCGGGATCGGCGGCTGCGGCCCGGCCGGGGAGTACGCCCTGGCGACCGAGTAGGAGTACAGGTCGACGCAGTGGTCCGCGTGCAGGTGGCTCAGGCAGACGGCATCGACGTCGAACAGGCCGGTGTACTTCTGCAGCGCGCCGAGCGAGCCGTTGCCGAGGTCGATCACCACGCGGAACCCGTCCGCCTCAAGGAGATAACACGATGCGGGACTGTCCGGACCAGGAAAACTCCCCGCGCACCCCACCACGGTAAGCCGCATGAGATCATTCTGCCCTGCACGTGCAAACCGACCGTGCAGGATAGACATATTCAAATCCAGCCAGCCCGGCAACAAGAAGATGAACTCCCCCAGCCCAGGCGCCGCAGGCGCCGTCCCGGGGAGGGACTCCCCCATTCTTGGGGAGGTCACCGGGGGGGTCAGCCCCCCGGGGGAAAACTAGGCCCAGAGCTGGCCTTCCAGCCTCTGCTCCGCCTCGGTGAGCGTGCCGGTGTAGGCGCCGGTCGACAGGTACTTCCAGCCCCCGTCCGCGATCAGCACGACGATGTCGGCGCGCTCGTTCGCCCGGACCGCCTGGGCGGCCATGCCCAGGGCCGCGTGCAGGGCGCAGCCGGCCGAGATGCCGGCGAAGACGCCCTCCTTCGACAGCAGGTCGCGGGTACGGCGCAGCGCGTCCTCGGACGACACCGAGTACCTGGTGGTGAGCACGGACTCTTCGTAGAGCTCGGGGACGAAGCCCTCGTCCACGTTGCGCAGGCCGTAGACCAGTTCGCCGTAGCGCGGCTCTGCCGCCACGATCTTGACCCCGGGGACGTGCTCGCGCAGGAACCGGCCGGTTCCCATCAGCGTGCCCGTGGTGCCGAGGCCCGCCACGAAGTGCGTGACCGACGGGAGGTCCGCGAGGATCTCCGGCCCGGTCGTCTCGTAGTGCGCGCGGGCGTTCGCCTCGTTGCCGTACTGGTAGAGCATGACCCAGTCCGGGTGCTCGGCGGCCAGCCGCTTCGCCACCCGGACCGCCTCGTTCGAGCCGCCGGCCGCCGGGGACTGGAAGATCTCCGCGCCGTACATGCGCAGGATCTGACGGCGCTCCTCGCTGGTGTTCTCCGGCATCACCACGATGAGCTGGTAGCCGCGCAGCCGCGCGACCATCGCCAGCGAGATGCCCGTGTTCCCCGAGGTCGGCTCGAGGATCGTCGAGCCGGGCCGGAGCAGGCCGTCCTTCTCCGCCTGCTCGATCATGAAGAACGCGGCGCGGTCCTTCACGGAGCCGGTCGGGTTACGGTCCTCAAGCTTGGCCCACAGCCGGACATCGTCCGTGGGCGAGAGCCGCGGCAGGCCCACCAGCGGGGTGTTGCCGAGCGAAGCGAGCAGGGAATCGTAACGCATCGCGCGAATCCGTTCGGGATGATCTTTTTTGGCTTTTTACCGGGCTCCGCCGGCGACGGCCGGGAGCACGGTCACCGTGTCGCCGTCCTTGACCGGGGTCTCCAGGCCGCCCAGGAAGCGGACGTCCTCGTCGTTCAGGTACACGTTGACGAAGCGGCGCAGCTTCTCGCCGTCCACGAGCCGGTCGCGCAGGCCGCCGTGGGCCGCGTCCAGGTTGTTCAGCAGCTCGTCGAGGGTGGCGCCAGACCCTTCGACCGCCTTCGCGCCGCCGGTGTACGTGCGCAGGATCGTGGGGATGCGAACCTCAATGGCCATGGGTGTCAACGCTCCTTGGTGGACTTATCAACGCCTTGGATGAAACCTGCGAAGGGGGCCGATCATTCCTTGATCGCGACCGGTTCCTCGGTGACGACGCCGTCGAGTATCCGGTAAGAGCGGAACTCGGTTTCCGTTTCATCCCGCGTCGACACTAGGACGTAGTGTGCCTGGGGCTCGCCCGCGTAGGAGATGTCGGTGCGCGACGGGTACGCCTCGGTGGCCGTGTGCGAGTGGTAGATCACCACGGCTTCCTCGTCGTTGTCGTCCATCTCGCGCCAGACCCTGAGCAGCTCATGGGAGTCGAACTCGTAGAACGTGGGCGAGCGGGCGGCGTTCAGCATCGGGATGTAGCGCACCGGGCTGTCGCTGCCGGCGGGGCCGGCGATCACGCCGCATGCCTCGTCCGGGTGGTCCCTGCGGGCGTGTTCGGTGATCTTCTCGTAGAGGGCGCGCGAGATCGTAAGCACGTCAGCCGAGGCTACCCGGTGCGGTGATCGCCCTCACCAGAGACTCCTGCACCGCGCCGAGCCAGCCGTAGACCTCGAAAGCCGCGACGCGCGGGTCCTGCGGGTCGAGGGCGGAGAGCTGGCCCTCGGAGTCCTCGGTCACCTCGAGCCGCACGCCGAACATCAGCCGCACATCGTTCAGCGCCCGCAGCCAGTCCCGCGCCTGGTCGGCGGTGAGCTTCACCCGGCCCGCCGTCGGGGGGAGCGTTTCGAGGATGGTCTGCGCGAAGTACTTCTTCGCCTCCCGCAGCGACGACTCCGTGTACTTGCGGAACTCGCCCGCCGCCTCCGGGTCATCCTGGTAGGCGTCGGGCAGCAGCCGGGCGAGCACCGGGTCGGCCGGCGACTCCGGCGGCGGGGCCGAGGTCTCGTTGAACATCTTCTCGAGATCGTCGAAGAGGTCCGTTGACCCACCGGGCGCGGTCTCGGCCGCGGGCGGCGGCGTGGGCCGGGCGGGATCGTTGAGCAGTTCCATCACGCTCACGACCAGCGTCCGCAGCAGGGTCGCCTCGCCGGCGGAGAGCCAGGCGCTGGCCCCGCCCCCCTTCAGGGGCCTAAACATCTTGCCGCACCGTCGCCCACAGGCCGTAGCCGTGCAGCACCTCGACGTTGCGTTCCATCGCCTCGCGGGTGCCGCTCGCTACCACGGCCTTGCCTTTGTGGTGCACATCAAGCATCAGCTTCTCCGCCTTCGGCCTCGAGTAGCCGAAGACATGCTCGAACACGTAGGTCACGTAGGACATCAGGTTGACCGGGTCGTTCCAGACGAGCGTCAACCAGGGCTTCTCGGGTGTTACCTCATCCGCTGACCACGGCAGATCGACCTCAGCGGGTGCCACACTCACTGGCCCGCACCTCCCACTCCGTAGTCTTCCACCTGTGACCAATACGGTGAACAGCGGGACGACCGCGCTGCTGACTGACCACTACGAACTCACCATGCTCCAGGCCGCGCTGCGAAGCGGTGCGGCCTCACGGCGCGCGGTTTTCGAGGTTTTCGCCCGGCACCTGCCTCACGGCCGTCGCTACGGCGTCGTCGCCGGCACGGGCCGGCTGCTCGACGCGCTCGAGCGATTCCGCTTCGGACCGGACGAACTGTCCTTCCTCAGGGACAACCGGATCGTAGACGATGCCACGCTCCAGTACCTGTCATCGTATCGGTTTTCCGGGAACATCTGGGGTTATGCCGAGGGCGATGTGTACTTCCCCGGATCGCCGATCCTCGTCGTCGAGGGCACGTTCGCCGAGTCGGTCCTCCTGGAGACCGTTGTCCTGTCCGTGCTGAACCACGACTGCGCGATCGCCTCCGCGGCATCCCGCATGGTCACCGCGGCCGGCGGCCCCGGCCCGGCCGGCCGGCCGCTGATCGAGATGGGGTCACGCCGCACCCACGAGGGGGCGGCCGTCGCGGCCGCGCGCGCCGCCTACCTGTCCGGTTTCGCGTCCACCTCGAACCTGCAGGCGCGGTTCGCCTACGGCGTGCCGTCGAGCGGGACCTCGGCGCACGCGTTCACGCTCGCGCACGACAGCGAGCAGGAGGCGTTCGCCGCGCAACTCGCCTCGCTGGGGCACGGCACCACGCTGCTCGTCGACACGTTCAACGTCGAGCAGGCGGTCCGGGACGCCGTGGCGGTCGCGGGCCCGTCGCTCGGCGCGGTGCGCATCGACAGCGGCGACCTGCCGGCGCTCGCGGTGTCCGTGCGCGCGCTGCTCGACTCGCTCGGCGCGGCGCACACCCGGATCGTCCTCACCGGCGACCTCGACGAGTACTCGATCGCCGGGCTCGCCGTGGCGCCGGTCGACGGGTACGGCGTGGGCACCTCGCTCGTCACCGGATCCGGGGCGCCGACCGCGGCGCTCGTGTACAAGCTGGTGGCCCGGTCCGATGCCCCCCTCGCCGACGGGGAAGCCGCCGGCCACACCGCGCTGCGGCCGGTCGCCAAGCGGTCGGTGGGCAAGCCCGGGCGCGGCGGGCGCAAGTGGGCCGTACGGGAACGGTCCGCCGCCGGCGAGGCCGTGACCGAGCGGATCCTGCTGGAGCCGCCGGCCGGCCTCGGCCCGGCCGACCGCGTGCTGCTGCAGGAACTCGTCTCCGACGGCAAGATCGTCGGCCGCGAGCCGCTCGCCGACGCCCGGGCCCGGCACGCCGAGGCACTCGCCGAGCTTCCCGGCTACGCGCTGCAGCTGTCCCGCGGCTACCCGGCGATCCCCACGATCTTCGGCCGCACCGGCGAAGAAGCCTAGGGGAAAGAGATAGGCCACGGTACCTTTATCCCGTGCGCGCGCTCATCATCGTTGACGTGCAGAACGATTTCTGCGAAGGCGGCTCGCTCGCGGTCGCCGGCGGGGCCGCGGTGGCCCGCTCCATCACCTCGCTGCTGGCCGGGGGCAGCCACGGCTACGACCACGTGGTGGCGACGAAGGATTACCACGTCGACCCCGGCGGCCACTTCGCGGAGCACCCGGACTACGCGCGCTCGTGGCCGGTGCACTGCGTCGCGGGAACGGCCGGGTCGGACTTCCACCCCGACCTGGCGACCGGCCCGATCGAGGCGGTGTTCCGCAAGGGCGAGCACGCGGCCGCCTACAGCGGCTTCGAGGGCCACGACGACGACGGCACTCCGCTCGCCGACTGGCTGCGCGGGCACGACGTGGACACGGTCGACGTCGTCGGCATCGCCACCGACTACTGCGTGCGCGCCACGGCGGCCGACGCGGCGGCGAACGGCTTCCGCACCCGCGTCCTGCTCGGGCTGACCGCCGGCGTGGCCCCGGGCACCACCGCGGAGGCGCTCACGTCGCTGCGCGACGGCGGCGTCGCGGTCTCCCTCGCATAAGCCAGCGAACCGGACGCGCCCGCAGGCCATCGCGCAATACCGTGAGGGTGGCACCGGCCCGGCTGTCCAACATATCAGGTATATCACGAAATTTGGGGACACCGCCGACAGCATGATCACGGAATATCGTGGTACCACGGAACAAAAGAGCGCTATGCGAGCACTTTATTTCCGCGGTACCAAAAAATTCCGCGATCACTGCCTGACCAGCATGATCGACGCTTATCGGTACCTTCCATGATCGCGGAGACTTTGAGGGTTATTCGGCGTCCGCTGATGGTGGATCGTTAGGAGGCGCAGGGGCCTCCTAACGATCCGCTATCACCAGCGGCAGGGCTCCTCGCCCGCGCCGATGCCCCGGTCAGCGCGGAGTTGGCGAAGATCGCCGTGAATAACTCTCTTTGCTTCTCACGTAAGATCCGCATCGTATAAGCGCGTTAAGTCTTCGCGAGAAATTAACCCTTCGCGATCATGAGCTGGGACGATGTCCGGAAAACCGTACAATCCGGGTAATTAACCGGACCGTCCAGGCGGCGGCCTGCCCGGCCGGCCGGGGCGCCGCGCGGCCGGCGGAGAGGCACCCGGCGTTCCTCGCCTGAATAAGGCTCATTCGCCACTGGCCGATGGCAAGCAGGCTGGGGCGCGCGGCGGGCATGGGCTGCGTCTCCTGCCTAGCGGATCGCGGGCTTGCCCAGGGGGAGGGCGGGGCCGCCGGTGGCTGTTGAGGCGTTGGACGCGTACAGGTAAACGCCCAGGGCGGCGAAGACGAACACGACGTAGCCGGCGGTCTTGAGCAGGCCGGCGGACGCCTCGTTGACGCCGAGGAACACGAGCAGCAGGGCCAGGTCGACCAGGGCGAAGAGCGCGGTGTAGGCGACGGGCAGCCGCAGGGTGGTGATCGTGAGCATGACGATCACCACGAGCCAGGCCACCAGGAACAGTTCCTCCGTCGCCTGCACCGAGGCCGGCGCGATGCCGAACCAGTTGTGCGTGAGCCCGAGGACGAGCACCGCGTAGCTGAGCCAGAAGCCCGCGAAGATCCCGAACACGCTGGCCACCGCGCTCTGGCCGAGCGAGGCGCTCCAGATGGTCGCCATGAACAGGCCGACCGACGTCGCGGCGAGGATGATCGGGATGGCCGCGCCGATGGCCGCGGCCGGGACCACGCCGACCAGCGCCAGGCCGAGCGATACCGAGCCGGCGATGAAGCAGGGCAGCCCGAGCATCATCGGGTCGCCGAGCAGCGGGCCGGCCACGGCGGCCCCGGCCGGCTCGGGCGCGGCCGGAGGCTCGGAGGCCGGGGCCTGGGCGGGAACTAGGTTCGCGGCGGATGCGTCTGCGCTCATCGCTGCACTCCTTCGAGTTGAGCGCCCCGCGAGTGCGGGGTTAGTGCATCCGTACGCCGCGCGCCGCGCCCGCGTGTTCTCAGTTTGAAGCAGCAGTCACACAGCGTTAACGGCGAGACAGGGCCCACTGGCGAATCTTGTCGATCCTGGCCCTGATCTGGTCCGCCGACGCCTGCGGGAGGGCGGGGCCGCCGCAGGCGCCGCGCAGCTCGTTGTGGATCACGCCGTGTGGCTGGCCGGTGCGGTGCGACCACGCGCCGACGAGGCCGTTGAGTTCCTTGCGCAGCGCCGCCAGCTGCTCGCGGCTGACCGTCGGCCCCTTAGAGTTACCGGACTCCGGGGGCTTGGCGCCCTCGCCCGGCAGGGAGAACAGGCCGCCGTCGGCCGGCTCCGGCGAAGCCGTCGCGGCGGCGGACCGCGCCGCGAGCTGTGCCGCCTGCCGCTTGCGCAGCAGCGTGGTCACCTGGTGCGGTTCGAGCAGGCCGGGCAGCCCGAGGTAGTCCTCCTCTTCCGCGGAGCCCGCCTCGGTCGCGGTGCCGAACTCGCCGCCGTCGAACAGCACCCGGTCGAAGGTCGCCGAGGCCTTCAGCACCTCGATAGAGCGGCCGACGATCTCCATGTCGTCCTGCGTCTTGCGCTCGCGCTGCGCCGCTTCGAACTCTGCCTCCGGGTCACGGTCGAGGACCCGGACGACATGGTCGCGCTCGGCCTCAAGCTCGGCGGCGAAGCCGAGCAGGGTGGGGACGGAGGGAACGAAAACCGACGCGGTCTCGCCGCGCTTGCGCGCCCGGACGAACCGGCCGACCGCCTGGGCGAAGAACAGCGGCGTGCTGACGCTGGTGGCGTAGACGCCCACCGCGAGCCTGGGCACGTCCACGCCCTCGGACACCATGCGCACCGCGACCATCCACCGGCTGGTGCCGACGGCGAAGGCGGAGATCTTCTTGCTGGCCGTGGGGTCGTCGGACAGCACGATGGCGGGCCGCTCGCCGCTGATCTTGCGCAGCAGCGCGGCGTACGCGCGGGCCGTCTCGTGATCGGACGCGATGACCAGGGCGCCGGCGTCCGGCATGCCGCGCCGGACCTCGGTGAGCCGCTTGTCGGCGGCCTCAAGCACCCGCGCGATCCAGTCGCCGGCCGGGTCGAGCGCGGTCCGCCACGCCTGGGCGATCTGCTCCTTGGTCATCGGCGTGCCGAGGGTGGCGCTGATCTCGTCCCCCGCCCGGGTCCGCCAGTGCATCTCGCCGGAGTAGGCGAGGAAGATCACCGGGCGGACGACGCCGTCCGCCAGGGCGGGGCCGTAACCGTAGACGTAGTCGGAAGCGGAACGCTTGGAGCCGTCCGGCTCCGGGATGTACGTGACGAACGGGATCGGGTTCGCGTCCGACCGGAAGGGCGTCCCGGTCAGCGCGAGCCTGCGCTTGGCCGGGTCGAACGCCTCCTTCACGGCGTCGCCCCAGGAAAGCGCGTCGCCCGCGTGGTGGATCTCGTCGAAGATGACCAGCGTCGTGCGGTTCTCGGTGCGGCCCCGGTGCAGCGCCGGGTGCGCGGCGACCTGCGCGTAGGTGACCGCGACGCCGCGGAAGTCCGCGCCCGCCCTGCCCTGGGCGTTGCGGTACGACGGGTCGATCGCGATGTTGAACCGCTTCGCCGCCTGAGCCCACTGGTACTTGAGGTGCTCGGTGGGGGTCACGATCGTGACCGCCTGGATCTCCCGCCGGCTCAGCAGTTCCCTGGCGACGGTCAGCGCGTAGGTCGTCTTGCCCGCACCCGGCGTCGCCACGAGCAGGAAATCACGCTTAGCAGCGTTAAAATACTCAGTGTAAGCAGCAATTTGCCAGCCGCGGAGGGGAGGGAGAACTTGCTGCGAAAAACCCAGGGCGGCTGACTCGGGGGCGGCCGTCACTACTCGCCGGTGTTACCGCTGCTGCCGCTGTCGCCGTCGTCGCCGGGCGGCAGGCCCTCGTAGATTTCCTTGCACTCCGGGCAGACGGGGAACTTCTGCGGATCCCGGCTCGGCACCCAGACCTTGCCGCACAGCGCCTTGATGGGCGTGCCGAAGACAGCGGCCTGCATCATGTCGTTCTTGTCGACGTAGTGCGCGAACCGCTCGTGATCGCCATGAGACGTGTCGACCTTGAGGTCTTCATGAACCTTCAGGTCGCTCTCGGGCATTACTTCGGTGCTCACGCATCCAAGCTTACCGTCTCGGCCGCCCCGCCGTGGTGAGTGCCGCCCACCCGGGCGTGGCTTCCCCTTGTATCGACTTGAAGTCTTCGTCACTACCGCGCTGCCGAACGTGACACTCCAGGTCTCACCGACCAGGTGGAACGCGGGCATGAACGGGTCGCTGATCATCGCGCAGAATGCGGCCTACACGGAGTCGTTGCTGGCAGGCCAGGTCTACGCGGACGATGAGACCGTTTCGTCGCTTTCGCGTAGGTTCGCTCGCATGGCTGCCGACTCGATGCGGACGAGTGACACCACATCGCTATTGAGAGGGATGATCGACCGTGGCCGACTGGCGCAAGTCAAGCTACAGCGGGGGAAGCAGCAACGACTGTGTGGAGGTTAGCGCTGACAGCGCCGTGCTGGTGCGCGACACCAACGACCGCCAGGGCGTGACACTGGCCTTCGGCGTCCCGGCCTGGCATTCCTTCATCACTCGGCTGCGCGTCCCGTAGCGACTAGCGGTTGCTGGTAACCGCCGCCCGTGAGAGCGCTGAACGGGTGGCGCGGGCCTGCTTGCCGTGAATGGCCCGCTTAGTTCATCGACGGGTCGTCGGGGTACGTGGCCAGGAAGGCCAGGTCGCCGTCCTGGCGGCGGAGCACCTGGCGCCAGAGGCGGTCGGGCTCGACGGCGAAGACGTCGCTGGGCTGGGCGGGCAGGACGTACCAGGCGCCCTCGCTGATCTCCGACTCCAGCTGGCCGGGCGACCAGCCGGAGTAACCCGCGTACACGCGCAGGCTGGTGATCGCGGGGGCGAGCAGCCGGGGCGGCGTGTCCAGGTCGAGCAGGCCGAGCCGGGCCAGCGCGGGGGCGCCGTCGAGGGCCCGCCAGCCGACCGGCTCGTCCTTGCCCGGGATCAGGGCCAGGGCGAGCGCGCTGCCCGGCGACACGGGGCCGCCGCGGAACACCACCGAGGGCTCGGAGGCGAGTTCCGTCCACTGCTCGAGCACCTGGCCCACGCCGATCTCGGTCGGCCGGTTCAGGACGACGCCGAGCGTTCCCTGGACGTCCTCGTGCTCGACGATGAGCACGACCGTGCGTTTGAAGTTCGGATCCCCGAGCAGCGGGGTAGCGACGAGCAGCCTTCCAGCCTTCGGATCCGAACCCATCTGGTCCATGTCTCCATCATGCTGCAGGTTGGGTTGTGGCGCGCACCGCTCGCGGGGCGGTTCCCACGGTTTCCCGGGATAACTTCTTCGCGACCTCTGTGACGGCCGCGGCGACGCCCGAGGCGACGTCGGGGTGGAACACCGAGGGGATGATGTAGTCGGGCCCGAGTTCGTCGGCGGCGACCACGTCGGCCAGCGCCCGTGCCGCCGCGACCAGCATCGCGTCGGTGATCGTGGTGGACTGCGCGTCGAGCAGGCCGCGGAAGACGCCGGGGAAGGCGAGCACGTTGTTGATCTGGTTCGGGTAGTCGCTGCGCCCGGTGGCGACCACGGCCGCGTGCTCGCGCGCCTCGTCCGGGTCCACCTCGGGGTCGGGGTTGGCGAGGGCGAACACGATCGCGTCGTGCGCCATGTTCTTGACGTCGTCGCCGCCGATCACGTTCGGCGCGGAGACGCCGATGAACACGTCGGCGCCGACGACCGCGCCCTTCAGGTCGCCGTCGTAGCACTCGTCGTTGGTGTGCTCGGCGATCCAGGTCAGGTTCTCGTTCAGGCCTGCCCTGCCCCGGTGGACCGCGCCGTTGATGTCGCAGGAGATCACGTGCCGCGCGCCCGCGTTGAGCAGCAGCTTGAGAACCGCGGTGCCCGCCGCGCCCGCGCCGGCCATGACGATCTTGACGTCCGGCAGTTCCTTGCCGACCACCCGCAGCGCGTTGGTGAGCGCGGCGAGGACCACGATCGCGGTGCCGTGCTGGTCGTCGTGGAACACCGGGATGTCCAGCATGGCCCGCAGCCGTTTCTCGACCTCGAAGCACCGCGGCGCGGAGATGTCCTCCAGGTTGATGCCGCCGAAGCCGGGCGCGATGGCGGCGACCGTCGCCACGATCTGGTCGGTGTCCTGGGTGTCCAGGCAGATGGGCCAGGCGTCGATGCCGGCGAACCGCTTGAACAGCGCGGCCTTGCCCTCCATGACGGGCAGCGCCGCGTACGGGCCGACGTTGCCGAGGCCGAGGACCGCGGAACCGTCGGTCACGACGGCGACCGAGTTGCGCTTGATGGTCAGGCGGCGCGCGTCTTCCGGCTTAGCCGCCAGGGCCAGGCTCACCCGCGCCACGCCCGGCGTGTACGCCATGGAGAGGTCGTCGCGGTTGCGCAGCGGAACCTTGGAGCGCATCTCGATCTTGCCGCCGAGGTGCAGCAGGAACGTCCGGTCGCTGACCTTGTGCACGGAGACGCCGGGGATCGCGGCCATCGCGGCGACCAGCGACTCCGCGTGCGCGGTATCGGTCGCGGCGCAGGTCACGTCGACCCGCAGCGCCCCCCGGTTGCCCGAGTTCACGTCGAGGGCGGTCACCACGCCGCCGGCCTGCTCTACCGCCCGGGTGATCTCGCTCACCGCCCGGCCGTGCGAGGCCACCTCAAGGCGTGCCGTGATCGAGTACGACACGCTCGGCGCCATCGTCATGGTGGTTCTGCCTTCCTCCGGCGACACTGCCGCGCGGCGACGGCGCCGCGAAACAACTCCAAGGATATTGAGGTCCGCGCGGCACCGCGTAATCTTGCTGCATGGTGCGGGATACAACGATAAGCCCGCCGGCCACCGACCAGGGCGCGATGGACACCGAATCCGGCGTGATTGACGTTACGCGGCTGCGGGTCGCCCTGGCCCGGCTGTCCCGGCGGCTGCGGCGGCACTCGCTGGCGGGGCTGACCCCGACCCAGCTCGCCGCGCTGTCCACCGTGGAGCAGTCCGGCCCGCTGCGGCTCGGCGACCTGGCGGCCGCGGAGGGCATCGCGCCGTCCACGCTGACCCGGATGGTGGCGGTCCTGGAGGAACTCGGCTACGTCCGGCGCGACGCCGACCCGCGGGACGCGCGCGCGTCGACGCTGGCGATCACGCCCGAGGGACACGAGACGCTCGAGCACCTGCGCGAGGAGGGCACCGCCCTGCTCGCCCAGTGGCTGATGCAACTCGGTCCCGAGCACCGAGCCGCGCTCGCCAGCGCGCTCCCGGCGCTTGAGGCCCTCACGGAATCAGAGACGCACGGCCAGCGCCCGGCTAAGTAGTGCGAGCGGGCCCGCTTAGAACAGCAGCGCGGTGAGCTGCTTCCTCGCCTTCTTGATCCGGTCGTCGTCGGGCGGCAGCACCTCGAAGAGGTCGAGCAGGTGCAGCCGGGCGGTGTTCCGCTCGGCGCCGGAGGTGCGCTTGATCACGGCGAGGATGCGGTCGAACGCCCGCTCCGCGTCGCCGTTCGCCATCTCGAAGTCGGCGCCGCGAAGCTGCGCCGCGACGTCCTGCGGGTACGCGGCGGCGTCCCTGGACACCTCCGCCGGGTCGAGGGACGACACCCGGCGCATGAGGTTGACCTGGGCGAGCCAGCTCTTCGCCAGCGAGTCACCGGGGGCGTCGGCGAGCGCCTTCTCCAGTGCCCGGGCCGCCGCGTCGAAGTCTCCCGACTCCATCGCGTCCCTGGCCGCGGCGAGCGCGGGCGGCAGGTCGCCCCAGGCGTCTCCTGCGTCTGCTGCGTCACTGGCGTCCGCGGCTTCCGCCGCCGGCTGGCCCGCGTCGTCTGCCGGGCGCACGCCGAGTTGCTCGGCCGCCGCGAGGACCTGGGCGAGCCACTGCTTGACCTGAGCCTCGGGCAGCGCGCCGAGGAACCCGTCGAGCACCTGGCCGCCGAGGAACGCGACAACCATCGGGATGGACTGCGACTGGAACATCTGGAACATCGCCTGCGCGAGGCGCTGGTTGGCCTCCACGTCGATCTTGGCGAGCAGCCAGGCGCCGCCCGCGGCGTTGGCCAGTCTCTCAAGCAGCGGGCTGAGCTGCTTGCAGGGGCCGCACCAGTCGGCCCACAGGTCAACGATTACCGGCGTGGTCCTGGACCTCATCACCACGTCGTCGTTGAAGGTCTCTTCGGTGACATCGAACACGAAGGCTGAGGCAGGGGCCCCGGAGGCGGCAGCCGACTGGGCGGTCTGGGCCGCCTGCTGCCTGCGCTGTACGGCGGCCTGTCGCGCGCCAAGGTCGACGGCACCGTACATGGAGAAGTCGCGCGGCGATTGCATGCTTCTATCCTGCCGACTCGCGCGCCCGATGGCAAAATCCGTCGCCGGCAAAACCGCCGCCGCGGGCCGGGCGCCGAACGCCGCCATTTCTCGTGGCAACTCGTTGCGGAAAGGGCCACGACTGTAGCATGTCATGTGCTACAGTCGCGGCATGGCACAGAAGGGCGACCGGCGACGCGGCAAGCCGCTCAATCCGGACCTCGGGTACGCGGGCGATCCCGTGCACCACGCGACATCCAACCTGCCGTCGCAGCGGATCGGCATCCGCGAGCTCAGGCAGCACGCCAGCGTCTACGTCGACCTCGTCGAGCGCGGCTACACCGTCGACATCACCAACCGCGGCCGCCTGGTCGCGCAGATGATCCCGGTGCGCGACCCGGAGAGCCCGCTTGAGCGCTGGATCGCCAAGGGTGTCATCGAGCGGGCCGCGGACGACGGCAGCATCCTCGACATCGACCCCTACCCGGGCACGTCCGCCGGAGCGCCGAGCGGGAGCCAGGCGCTCGCGCGGCTGCGGGCCGCCGATGACGCGGAAAGCACAGCCAGCCCGGAAAGCACGGCCAGCCCGGAAAGCACAGCCGACTCGGAAAGCACAGCGGACGAGGAGCGCCCGTGATCTACCTCGACTCGTCGGCCCTGATCAAGCTCGCGCTGGCCGAGCCGGAGACCGAAGCCCTTGCCGGCTACCTCGCCGCCCGCGGCGGCCAGGCGCTCGTGTCGAGCTCGCTGCACCGGGCCGAGGTGCTCCGCGCGATCTGGCGGGCCGAGCCGGGCGCGCTGCCCCGCGCCCAGCGGATGATCCGCCGGGTCTCGCTCGTCACCCTCAGCCACGACCTGCTCGACAACGCGGCCACCCTCCCGCCGGCCAGCCTGTCCACGACAGCGGCGATCCACCTCGCCTCGGCGCTGACGCTCAAGCGGGACCTCACCGCCTTCGTCTCCTACGACAAGCAGCTTCTCGACGCGGCGGAGTCCGCGGGCCTGCCGGTGGCCAGCCCCGCCTGAAACCGGGCAAGGCCGGGGGTTCTGGTACGCGAATAAGGTGACGAGAGGAAACATCCACAACCGTTGTGGCAGGTGCGGCGTCTCTATTGGCGGTTCGGGAGAACGGACCGCAGCGCCGCGCGAAAGTGTGGAAGTTACCGATGTACCCCACGAGTACCCTTGCAGTGCCCCCCGCCGATGCGGTCATGCGCGCCGGTGGCGGTACGGCGGCTGCGGCGGCCACAATCTCAATAGGGGCACCACGAGCGGGGCGGCGAGGAGGAGGGCCGGTGGGGACGGACGCGGGCGCGGAGAGCGGCCCCTATGCCATCGTCGCCGACGCGCCCAGCTCCCGCGAGGCCCTGACCGAGCAGTTGTTCGCCGCCCACTACCCGAAGCTGGCGGGCTGGGTCCGGCGGCTCGTGGACGATGACGACACCGCCCACGAGATCGCCTCGGAGGCCTTCGTCCGGCTGCTGTCCAAGTGGACGAGCCCCGACAAGCTGGAGAGCCCGCAGAGCTACCTCTACATGATCGCCACGAACCTGGTGCGCGACCACTGGCGCAAGATGGAACGCGAGCGCCGCGCCATGAGCAAGGCGGCGGCGGGCACCGATCCCGAACCGTTCTCCGACCCGTCGCAGGACGTGGACGTCAGGGAACTCCTCTCCCGGCTGCCCGCCAGGCTGCGCGAGCCGTTCCTGCTGCACTACTACGCGGGATTCGGCGTCAAGGAGATCGCGGCGCAGCTCAAGAAGCCGGAAGGCACGGTCAAGGCCGACCTGTACCATGCCAGGGCGAAGCTCAAGGAGGCCCTTGCGGAGGCCAGGCAGGCCACCGGCCCGGTACCCGTCCAGCGGCAGGGCGGTCAGGGGCAGCCGGCCGCCGGCAGGCGCCGCAGTTGGGGAAGGAAGACCAATGCCAGCTGACAACGAGCTTGACCCGCTCGATCGCTGGCTGAACCAGCAGGTGCAGCCGCTGACGCCGCCGCCCGGCACGTTCGCGTTGATCACCAGGCGCGCCCGTCGCCGCAAGACCCGCAAGGCGATGCTCTCCGTCGCGGCGGCGGCCGCCGTCGCCGCGGCGATCGGCGTCATCGTGCCGCTGAGCACGACGCTGCACCTGACCACCACGTCGACGGGGAACGGCGAGTCCGCGGCGGGCTCGGTCACGCCGAACAGGCCCGAGTCGCAGTCCCCGCTCGGCCACGGCACCCAGACGCCGTCGTCGGCGGGCGGCACGGCCACGCCGGCCACGCCGCGCGGCAGCAGTTTCGCCTACCTCCCGCCGGACTACGTGCCCGCCACGGTGACCTGGGACTCGACCAGCACCGGCTGGGTCATGGGGCCCGCCGGGACACCGGGCAAATGCGCCAACGCCGACCCCACTATCTGCACGTCGGTCGCGCGCACCGACGACGGCGGCAAGACCTGGCAGGGCGTCCCCGCGCCGGACACCGGCACGGGGGTCTCCGGGCTGCGGTTCCTCAACGCGA